>CAZRYV010000088.1:0-8596 GCA_964604385.1 uncultured Brachyspira sp. | reverse complement strand
AGAAAAGACCTGAATATATTATAAAAAAACGATTAAATAAAAAATAATAAAAAAGGAAAATAAAAATGACAAACAAAATTATTTACATTACTTTTATAATCCCTATGCTTTTAACAATATTAATTCATATTTATGGATTTGATAAAGCCAAAGCGGATTTTGACCAATTCAAACAATATGACGATATGCGATATTTTTACGATAATAAAATATTTCCGACTGTGGGGACAAAAACATGGGATGCCTCTATTGACAGCACACCAAGAATGCCCGGTGGTTTTTTCTATATAGTTTATACGAATTTATATAAATTATCGGGCGAAAATCTTAATTTGGCAAGATTATACTTTATGTTTTTAACGGCGATTATTTTGTTTGCATTTCTATTTTGGTTTTATAAAAGATTTGGAAAAAATATAACGGCTGTATTTTTCGCTTTAATTATTTGCAATGCATATTTATTTTTTAACAATATAGATATTTATAATCCTAATTTAGTAATATTTTTATCTTTTATACTTTTAATGTTATTTTGCGAATATGTCGCAGATGGCAGATATTCTTTTATATCGGCGTTATTAATGTTTCCTCTTCTCGCTTTAATGGCTCAATGTCATTTTGCAATATTCTTTTCAATGGTCCCAACTTTAATAGTATATCATATAATAAAATTTAAAAGTCTTACGAAAAAATATATTATTCCTCTTGCTTTAAGCGTATTTATTTCTTTTTTATTTTATCTGCCTTATTTAATTGACGAAATTCAAAACGGATTTGCAAATACTCTTTCTATGATTTCTTTTAGAGACGGAGGAAAATTAGTTGGGCTTCCGCAGATTTATTGTATGCTTATATATCCTACTACGGAAATGTCGATATTTTACGGAAGAACAAACGCTATTCTTTATTTTTGGTTCAAAAATAATTATGCTTTTATATTCGAGGGTTTGATTCTTATTTTATCCGCTTTATTTTCTATATATTCTTTATTCTTTTCAATAAAAAATAAAATATTTTCAAAAGTTAGTGAAAATAATATTACGGATATAATGCTTAAAGAAAGTTTGATATTATATTTGATATATATTCCTACGACTTTATTAGTATTTTTTATTGCAAAATCCAAACCGGGAACATTTCATTATATTTATAACGCTTTTGCTTTATCGTTTGTCCCGATAATAATACTTATAAAATATATATTTGACAATAAAAGCGTAAAATATAAAAATATTTTATCGATATTTGCAGTTTTAATAAGCGTATCGTTTTCTCTTCAAATAGTCAGAACTATAAATTTATATACTCGTCCTTATAATTACGAAAACCATAAAAAATTATTATATTCCATAATAGAAGATGCTAACGGAGAAAAATTTAAAATAGAAACCATACAACGAAGGCAATATCTTGTAAATTATATGTATAGACTTGCCTCTTCAATGTATAACGAAAGCGACAGATGGAATTCAGACGATAATTCAAAATTAACTTATTTTATATACGATAAAGATTGGTATTTTTTTGAAGGAAAATGGAGCGATGTAAAAGACGGCAAAAATAAACCAATACCGAAAAATGCGATAAAAATTTGGGGAGACGATAATTTAGCCGTTTATAAATATGTTAAAGATTAATTAAAATGGAGAATTTTATGATAATTTTGTTTTACGCTATTACCATTATATTTATTATTTTGTTTATTCTGATAATAAAATCTAATAATGAAATATTTAATTTAAATCTAAATAAAAAACAAGAATTAACAATATTAATTACATTTTGTTTAATTGCTTCAATATCTCAAATTCTGCTTTTAAATATAAATTATCCTTTAATCGGTCATGATTATTCTCAAGTGGAAGCGAGGGCTATTAGTATGCTTATTTATTATAATAATAATGGTTTGGATGTAGAATGGGCGTCTCCTTTATTCGGTGGCGGGCTTTTAAGTTACGCTAATCCTAATTGGCATCAATATTCTCCATTATATTTTTTAACTCTAATTATGCCGTTTTGGTATAGCTATAATATTCTTACTTTATTATTTACTATAATCGGATTTTTATCTATTTATATCTTACTTAAAAAAGACTTTAAATTAAATTTTATAAGTAGTTTAACGGGAGCCGTATTTTTTACCTGCACGGGTTATTATATATTTCATATTAGAGTCGGACATTGGACTTTTATATATCATCCATTAACGGCATTAATAATTTTATTATTATTTTCAGATTATATTTTCAAAAATAAAATTAATTATATTTTAAGAATATTATTGTCATCTTTAATATTATCGGCAATGATATTCGGAGGCGCAATCCATACAATATTTTTCTATACTTGTTTTACCCTATTGGGAATAGCCGCTATATTCTTTGAATTTAATTTAAATTTTATTAAAAAATGCATATCCGTAATAATAGCTGCTATTTTAAGTTTTGTTTTGTCTTGCTCAAAAGCTATGCCTATGTTCGTTTTATCTTCCAAAATAGACAGAGGCAGATTAATGCTAAAAGATGTTCCCTTTTATAAAATATTCGAGGCTATATATTATAATTTCTTACTTCCTCCGCTTTCTTTTATCGAGAGATTATTTTCTTTGGATGCTTTTATCGAAATAGACTATAGAAGTCTTTGGGAAAAAGATTTGTCATTACCGTTTATAATACTCCCAATAATTATTATAATCGTGGTTTTCAATAAAAAATCCATCAAGTTAAAAATTAAAAACAATAAATTAAAGGTAATATTGTTTTTAATATGGATTTATATGTTTTTTGACATGTATCTTGATTGGGGAATAATTCACAGTATATTTCCGTTTTTAAATAAAATGAATTTACATTTAAGAATAGCTTCGACTACAATAATACCGATTATAATTATTTTTTCTTGTTTAATAAATAACTATAAACTCTTCAATAAAAATAAAACGGTTATATTATTTTTACTTATAAACGCTTATACTATATTCTTTTTTATTTATAGGCATGGGCATGTTTTTACACATTATGAAGCTTATTCTAATGTTAATATTATTACGGGAATTGAAGTTTGGAAGAAAATAAAAAATTCTAAATTAAATTATGTCGTAAGTAAAATATCGCCCGAATCTGAGAGTAAAATATTGGAACAATTTTTGGGTAATAATATCGATTTGCATTCTTCACAATTCCCTTATGAACCAATATATGGTTATGGGCTTGAAACTTTTAAGCCAAAAGAAGCGGGTTCGGTTTATAAAATAAATAGTAATTATTACAATTTTACTCATCCAAACAGTCTATTATTTTTTAATGACGATTATCCTCAATTTACGGGATTTTCAATAGAACAAAAGGAAGATTTGGATAACTTTTTATCATTTAAAAAGGTTTATTGGAAATTGCCTAAAATATTTTATATTGCAAATAATATTTCTTTATACTCGCATATAATAATAATTTCCTTAATCTTAATTATTTGTTTATTTGATATTTTTGCGTTTATAAAAATGAAATTATAATATTCAAAATTAAAACGATAATTTTATTCTACAAATACAATTTCTTTAGTATAAGGAAATCTGAATTTCATGCCGGCTATAGAAAAAGTTATATATGTTTTTAAAACGCATTTTAAATTTTTATTTTGTATCGAAGAGAGCGCCGTAGAAAAAACCTCAAAATATTTGGCGTTAAAATTTACTGTTTTTGCTAGGCGTTTTTCTTAAAAGAACTATTTTTTATAATCCGTTAAAAACTCAATTTCTTCCTTACCCAAATAACTTTTAGGAACGATTATCGCAGACATATCGTCAGTATAAATAAAAATCGATTTATCGCTCGAGTCTATATTTTTTATATCTTCTTTACTAAAAATATTCTCTCCTCTCTCTTCTTTAAATATTATTTTATTTTCGTAAACGGTAAGAATTTTATCGCCAAAAACTCCGTTAAGTTTTCCCGTTTTTACATATTGATATATTTTTTTTACTATCTTTTTTTCCAAACGCTTTTTGTAAGTTTTTATTTGTATCATAGAAAATACGGCGGAGAGTAAAATAGCGGGAATGATTATTAAAAAATTATCGCCTTTGAAATATAAAACTATCGCTATAAATATTAGGATATAAATAAAGACTAAAATTATAACAGTTTTTCTTGAAGAAGATTTAATTTGAGAATTTATTTTTAAATAATGAAGCTGAAAATCAATAAAGTCTTTTACTTCTATTTTATATTTAAATTCTTTCTTCATAATTATTAATTAAATATCTATACCTAAAAAATTTTTAACCAAAATTCCTATAAAGAAACTTATTCCAGCTACGGTTAAACTTATGCCAACCATTTCAAAAAATCTATCTCTAAACGGAAGAGTTTTTGCAACCGAAACATAATAAGTAAAAATAAATATTATAAAAACTACTATAAAAATCATAGTAATTAAAGCGTAAATGCATTTATCATCAGGAAAAATCAAATAAGGCATTATTAGGAAACTTACCGTTATCAAATACACCATTCCCGTATATAAAGAAGATTTAAAAGCGTTTTTATCTCCTTCAGACTTTGCAGATAAATATTCGGAAGAAGCCATAGATAAAGTTGCGGATATACCTGTGATTATTCCCGATAAAGCCACGAGTTTATTATTTTGCAAAGCGAAACTAAGTCCCGCTAAAGTTCCGCTTATCTCAACGAGAGCGTCGCTTAAACCCAAAACCATAGAACCTATATATTTTAATCTTTCTTCGTCAAGTATGGAAATTAATTTATTTTCATGCTCGTCCTCTTCGAACGCTATTTTTTTCGCATCAGGAATTTCTTCCACTATTTTGGAATAAATATATTCTGCATTTTTTTCTCCGCTTTCCATTATCTTAATTACGAAAGTATAACCGAATATAACGCTTAAAATAAAGAATTTAAAAACTTTTAATTTTTGAGGTTTTAATTTTTTATTCGTATATTTTTCTAAAATTTTTGCATGAATCGATTCTTCTCTCGCTATATTAATCAATACTTTTTTATCGTCTTCTTTTTTGACGAATTTAACCAAATTCAAATAAACATGATATTCGTTGATTTCATTTTGCTGCATATTCAATAAGAATTTCAAAGTTTTATCGGAGATTTGCATAATAATTTCCCATTTAATTTAAATATATTGAATAATATTATAATGAAAATATTTTAATTGCAAAATTATTCTAAATATTTTTAAACTATTTTTAAAAGATTTTATTAAAAAATTTTTTAAATCTTTATTGTTTAAGAATATTTTAATCCCATTTTTTATTGATTACTTCGTCGTATGTCGGTATCGAATCTATTGCGCCTTTTTTGGTAACTGTTATATTTGAAACTTTAATTGCAAATATTATGGCATCCTCGATTGTTTTATCTTCCGCCAACATTTTGACTATTCCTCCCAAAAAACTGTCTCCCGCCGCCGTAGTGTCGACAACTTTTACATCGTAAGCGTCAAATGTTTTTTCGTTAATTTTATTATTTTCTTTTGTTATTAATTTACAGCCTTTTTTACCTAAAGTTAAAATAATATTTTTTACGCCGCATTCAAATACATAATCTATTCCGCCGATTATATCTATTTCGGTTTCATTTGGAATGATAATATCGATATAGCTTAAAAATTCCTTATCCAATTTTACCGCAGGAGAAGGATTTAAAATTACGGTTTTATTTAGTTTCTTTGAAATGCATGCAGCATATTTTGCAATTTCTAAAGGAATTTCTAGTTGCATTACTATAATGTCATATTCGTTTATTAATTCTTCTTTAATATCATCTTTTGTAATTAAAGCGTTTGCTCCTTGAACTACTATTATATTATTCGCTCCGCTTTCGGTTACAGTAATAAACGCTATTCCCGTAGAAACATTTTTTTTAATTATGAGATTGCCTATATTGACATTATTGGAAGATAAAGAATTTGATAAATCTTTTCCAAAATTATCGTCTCCTATAGCTCCAAGTATGGCGATATCTCCGCCCAATTTCGCTATAGCAGCCGCCTGATTTGCGCCTTTTCCCCCATTACTCGTATAAAAACCGTTTCCGAGTATAGTTTCGCCTTCTTTTGGAAATCGAGAAGCTCCAACTACCAAATCTTTATTAATACTGCCGATTACTAAAATTTTCTTCATAATTTTTAATATCTCTAATATTTTTCTATAGATTATGAAGTAATAATTTTCACTAATTATTACTTCATAAAATAACTTTACTTAATTAAAATTTTATTCTTTAATTAAGGTAATTTCTACAGGTATAGTTTTTTCAACCGTTTCTCCATTTATAATTTTTAATGCTGTTTCAACGGCTATAGCTCCCATTAGTTCAGGTTGTTGAGCGACAGTAGCCTTCATAGTTCCGTTTTTTACAGCATAAATAGCGTCATCAGTAGCGTCGAATCCTATAATAACTATTTCTTTACCTAACGATTGAACCGCTTCCAAAGCGCCTAATGCCATTTCGTCATTATGGGCGAATATTCCTTTAATATCCGGGTTGGCTTGAAGTATATTTTCCATTACAGTTAAACCTTCCGCTCTATTAAAATTAGCCGTTTGACTTGCGACTATATTCAATTTTCCGTCAGCGGATTGATGAAAACCTTTGCCTCTATCAATGGTAGCCGTTGCACCCGGAATTCCTATAAGTTCGGCGACTTTAGAATTTTCGCCTATTAACTCAATCAAATATTCTCCAGCCAATCTTGCGCCTGCTACATTATCGGAAGATATAGCGCTTGTAACTTCGACTCCATTTACTCCCCTATCTACGCTTATAACGGGAATATTACCGTTTATAGCATCTAAAACTGCCGGTGCCACAGCATCGGAATCTACGGGATTAACTATTATAACTTTAACATTTTTAGAAATTAAGTCCTCTATATCGCTTGTTTGTTTTGCGGTATCGTCGGAGGCGTTTACTATGCTTAAATTAATATTAAGCTCCTTTGCTTTTTGTTTAGCGCCTTCAGAAAGACTTACAAAAAACGGATTATTTAAAGTCGATACGGATAATCCAATCGTTGCCACATTATCTTGGTTTTCCCCAGATTTACAAGATAAAAAAAGAATAGGTAATAATGTAATAATTAGAGTTTTTTTCATGTTTTTCTCCTTTTGTTAAATTTTTTTTATATTTTATTATCTATTTCTATCAGAAATTACGGCTAAAAATATTACCAAAGCTTTAACAACATCTTGATAATAAGAAGATACTCCTATAATATTTAAGCCATTATTTAATACCGCTATAATCAGTATTCCTATTAAAGTTCCCGTAATTTTTCCTCTTCCGCCAGTCATACTTGTTCCACCTAAAGCTACAGCTGCGATAGCGTCAAGTTCGTATCCGCTTCCAAGCGTAGGTTGAGCCGAGCCGAGTCTTGAAACCAATATTAAACCAGATAGAGAAGCCATAATTCCAGAAACGGCATAAACTATTAATTTTATATTATTCGTGTTTATTCCAGCTAATTCCGCCGCTTTTGAATTGCTTCCTGTCGCATATATTTGTCTGCCTAATACGGTCTTTTTTAAGACAAATAAAAATATAGCGAAAAATATAATCAATATCCACACCGGTATAGGAATTCCTAAAAAAGAACCTTTTCCTATTTGATTTAGCAATAAATTATCGCCTAATCTTGAAATAGGTCGCCCGCCGCTTAAAATCATTGTCAATCCTCTATAACCCGTCATAGTAATAAGCGTTGCAATAAAAGGCTGCAACCTAGATTTTGTCACCATTAATCCGCTTATAGTTCCTAATATAATTCCAAATATCAGAGCTATTAACATGGATAACGGAGCAGGCATTCCTATTTTTATAATGTGAGCACAAATTATACTCGTTAAAGCAAGCACAGAACCTACAGATAAATCTATGCCTCCCGTAAGAATTATACATGTCATACCAAAAGCTATTAAGCCGTTAATTGCAGACTGACGAAGTAGCGATAAGAAATTATTAACAGTTCTAAAATCGGGACTAATTATGCTAATAACCATAACCAAAAAAATTAAAGCTATAAAAGAACCGTAATCTTGCAAATATTGTATTATATTTTTATTTTTCATAATAATCCTCCAGTAGCAAGCACCATAATATTTTCTTCTGTCGCATCATTTCTATTTAAAAATCCGGCTACTTTACCTTCATGTATAACCATAACTCTATCGCTCATTCCTATTATTTCAGGCAACTCGGATGAAACCATAAGTATTGCAATACCCTTTGAAGTCAAATTGTTCATCATAGAGTATATTTCTTTTTTAGATGCTATATCTACTCCTCTTGTAGGTTCGTCCAATATAAGTATTTTAGGGTTGCTAATTATCCATTTTGCAAATATAACTTTTTGCTGATTTCCGCCGCTTAAATTATTACATATATGATTAACTCCGCTACATTTAACATTAAAATCTCTCACGGCAAAAGAACTTATAAAATTTTCTTTACTCTTATTTATTAAAAAATTGTTGTTGACTATTTTATTAAAATTGTTTAAAGATACATTATTTTTTATATTTTCATTTAACATTAATCCCTCAACTTTTCGGTCCTCGGTA
>CAZRYV010000087.1:0-8629 GCA_964604385.1 uncultured Brachyspira sp. | reverse complement strand
TTAATTATAGCGACTGCAAATAAACATAAATTATCGGAAATAGAATCTATCTTAAAAGACTGCGTTAAGGAAATATTGCCTATGCCTTCGGACATTTCAAAAATTGAAGAAAACGGAGAGACTTTTATGCAGAACTCTCTGATAAAGGCAAAAGCGGTTTATGACAAAATAAAAATTCCTTCTTTGGCGGACGATTCGGGACTTTGTATAAACGCACTTAACGGAAGACCGGGATTATATTCGGCAAGATACGGCGGCGAAAATTTAAGCTATAGAGAAAAAATGCAAATGATTTTAGAAGAATTAAAAGATAAAAAAGACAGAACGGCATATTTCATAACTTCCGCAGTATGCATGTTAAACGAAAAATATTATATAGCTTTGGAAGGACGAGTTTACGGAAAAATAATCGAAGAGCCGAGAGGATTCGAAGGTTTCGGATACGACCCGATATTTATGCCTAACGATTTTAATATAACTTATGCGGAAATGTCAGCCGAGAAAAAAAATTCTATAAGTCATAGATTTATAGCGATGTCGAAAATGAAAGAAGTATTATCTTGCATTTATGATTATTAATTTATATAATTATCGTAAATATAATGATTAATAATATAATAATTATAATTAATTATAATAATAAAGAAAAAATATGAACGATTTATTGAAAGTAGAAAATTTGAAGATGTATTATCACACTTCCAAAGGGCAGGTTAAAGCCATAAACGACATTAGTTTTGATATAAAGAAAGGCGAAACTTTGGGAATAGTCGGGGAATCGGGTTGCGGTAAAACGAGTCTCGGAACTTCTTTACTCGGTATGCCTTCCGTTCCGGGAAAATACGAAGGCGGAAAAATTATCATTGACGGAGAGAATATTATAGATTTAAAAGAAGAATATATCAGAAAAAATATAAGATGGGCTAAAATATCAATGGTATTTCAGGGCGCTATGAATTCTCTCACTCCCGTTTATACGATAGGAAAACAGATGCTTGAAACTTTAAATAGACATATAGAGATGGATAAAAACGAAGCCTTAAAATTGATAGAAGAATATTTGGGTTATGTCGGACTTCATTCCAATATTGCAAGCAGATATCCGCATGAACTTTCGGGAGGCATGAAACAGCGGGCGGTTATTGCGGCTGCTTTATTTCTCAAACCGAAACTTATTATATTGGATGAACCGACTACGGCGTTGGATGTAATCGTTCAGGCTCAAATAATAAATTTGTTGAAAAAATTAAAAAAGGAATTCGATTTATCTTTTATATTTATAACTCATGATTTGGCTCTTGAAGCGGAAATTGCCGATAGAGTTTGCGTAATGTATGGCGGAAAAATTATGGAAATAGCGGGCAATGAAGATATATATAAAAATGCCTCTCATCCTTATACAAAAAGACTGCTTGCTGCAACTCCAAGATTAAATAAATCGGTTGGCAAATTGGAGTTTATAGAAGGAGTTCCTCCTGATTTGCTTAATCCTTCCGAAGGCTGTATGTTTTACGAAAGATGCAAAGAGAGAATAGAAAAATGCAAAAATGAAGAGCCTAAAATTAAAGAAATAGGAAACGGACATTATTGCGCCTGCCATTTGACTAATCGGTAAAAATGCTATAGAATACTTATTATAGTATTTTAATAAATAAAAAATAATATAATAAAAAAATTAAATAATAAAAAATAATTTTAAAAGAGGTGTCAATTATGAATAACAAAAGAGCTTTTTTATTGTGGATTTTATCGTTAATATTTTTTGTGTTTTTGGCTTGTTCAAACAACGCTTCCAAAGTTTCCGATTCCGATATAATCGTTAATTTAAGCGTAGAGCCGAAAACTATAGACCCGAGTTTTAACGCTCAAATATACGGCGTTATCTACATACAGCATGTGTTCGAGGGACTAACTACAAGAGATAGAAATAATAAGGTAGTCGAGGGAGTAGCCGAAAGTTGGGATATAAGCGAGGATGGAAAAACATATATTTTTAATTTAAGAACCAACGCTTTATGGTCGGACGGAAAACCTGTAGTTGCGGATGATTTTGTTTACAGTTGGAGAAGGGAAGTCGACCCAATCGTTGCAAGCGAATTCAGTTATCAGCATGAAGCGGTAAAGAATGCAAGAGACATAACTGCGGGTAAAATGCCCGTTGAATCTTTAGGAGTTAAGGCGATAGACGATTATACTTTGAAAGTGGAATTGGAAGCTCCTACGGCATACTTTCTTGAACTTACGGCTTTTCCTACTTACGCTCCTTTAAGAAGAGATATAATAGAAAAATACGGAGATAGTTGGACTTTAAGCCCTGAAACTTATATAGGAAACGGACCTTATGTTATGAGCGAACGAAATATAGACGAAAATATAATTATGGTAAAAAGCACCAATTATTGGAATGCCGACACTATAATCGCTCCAAAAATAACCTTTATGTTTATGCAAGACGGAGCGGCTGCGATTGCGGGAATTAAGGACGGGACTTTGCACATGGCTTACGAACCTCCTCAACAGGATATACCAACTTTAACGGAAGAAGGCTTGATACAAATTAAACCTCTTATAGCCACTTATTATTACCCTATAAATGTTACTAATAGATATTTGAGAGACGCAAGAGTTAGAAAGGCTTTGTCTTTGGTTATAGACAGAAACTATATAGTGGAAAATGTCACAAAAGGCGGACAAAAACCTGCGGGAGGATGGATACCTTATGCCGTTAACGATGTGGATGGAGATTTCAGGGAGAATGCGGGCAATTTATACGATATTTCCAAAGAAGGCTACAGCAACAATATAGTTATGGCAAAACAACTTTTGGCGGAAGCGGGGTATCCCAATGGAGTCGGTTTTCCCGTTATAGAGTTTAAAACAGACCCGGGAAATCATGTCGGAATATTCGAAGCGGTTCAGCAAATGTGGAAAGAACATCTTAATATAGATTCTTCGATAACGCAGATTGACAACGCTTTGCTTGGACAGACTTTGCTTGAAAAAAACTTTATGATTGGAAGGCTTTATTGGTCTTCGGATTATATGGACCCTATGTCTATGATGAGTTTATTCGTAAGTTATAACACTCAAAATAACGGAGGTTATAGCAATAGAAGATATGACGAACTTATAGAAAGAGCGGCGTCTACAGATAACCAAAATATAAGAATGAGCGCTATGCATGAAGCGGAAAAAATATTTATAGAAGATATGGGAGCCATCCCAATTTATTTTTATACCGAACCTTTATTGGTAAACCCTAAACTTAAAGGAGTCGTGTATAATCCTTTAGGTTTTCATAAATTTTCTTACACTTATTTGGAAAAATAAATGGAATTGCTTGCGCCTGCGGGAAATAAAGAAAAATTGGAAGTCGCCTATCATTACGGAGCGGATGCCGTTTATATAGGCGGCGCTTTATTTAATTTGAGACATCAAAGCAAAAACACTACTATCGAAGAGCTTTTAAGTTGCGTTTATCTTGCGAGAAGTTTAAATAGAAAAATATATTTAACTTTAAATGCTTTCTTGCATGAATACGATAAAAATAAATTAAAGGATTATTTAAAAGAAATTTCAAATATAGGAATAGACGCTTTTATAATATCCGATTTGGGAATATTGGAACTTCTTAAGGAGATTATCCCAAATGCAAATATCCATATAAGCACTCAGGCTTCCGTTACAAATAGTTATTCCTGCAAAGTTTACGAGAGTTTGGGAGCGTCAAGAATAATACTCGCTAGAGAATTGTCGTTGGACGAAATAAAAGAGATAAGAGACAATACCGATTTGGAACTTGAAACTTTTGTGCATGGAGCGGTTTGTATGGCTTATTCGGGAAGATGCATATTGTCGAATTATATGAACGGCAGAGACGCAAACGGCGGAGATTGTTCTCAAGTTTGCAGATGGAATTTCAAAACTTATATAGAAGAGAAAACGAGACCGGGAGAGTTTATGGAATTGGAAGAAGGCGAAAATCATAGCGCTATATTAAGTTCCAAAGATTTGCAGATGGCGGAATATTTGCATTTGCTTGGAAAAGTCGGAATAGATTCTATAAAAATCGAAGGTAGAATGAAGAGCGTTTATTATGTTGCAAATGTGGTTAGAACTTACAGAGTATTGCTAAATCTACTTGACGAAGTAGGTTATGAAGAATATCCGCAAGAGATAAAAAAAGAGCCCGCCGCAAGTTATATAAAAGAATTGTCTACGATAAGCCGAAGGGAGAGCGATACGGGATTTTATTTTAATAGGGAAGAAATGAAACCTGCTTTGAAAGGATATTTAAAAGGCAGAAGATTAATGGGTATGATTATCGGAAACGAGGGAGAATATTCTCAAATAAATGTTTATAATACCATAAAGAAAGGCGAAAATCTTATTTATATAGGCAGAGATTTTCTTAATTATAAGGACGATAAATTTTCTTTGTATATAAAAAACGAAGATGGAATTTTTTTTGAAGTTGATATTATAAAAAATATTGATAACGCTTTTATAAAATCGGGAGTTCATAATTTTAGCAAATACGATATTATAACGGTGGAGGAATAAATTTGATAATGATATTGGGAGTCGATTTTGGAAAAAAGAAAACGGGAACGGCTTATATGGATGCGGAGATAAAAATACCTTTTCCATGCAAGCTTATAGAAGAGAGCAATGTTAGAAAAATAAAACGAGCTTTGATGGACATAATAGAAGAAAAAAAAATAGATACCGTAGTTTTTGGACTGCCTTTGTCTGACGATGGAAAAGAAAGCGAATGGTGTTTTAAAATAAGAACCTTTGCCGAGTTTTTGCTTAAAAGCGTTAAAGTAAATGTGGTTTTTATAGACGAATACGGAACTTCAAAAGATGCAGAATATATATTAAGAGGACATAAAAAAACCGTTAAGAAAAAAAACAACGATTTGGTGGCGGCTACTCTTATACTTGAAAACTATTTGAATTATTTAAAACGATATGACTAAAAATATTATAATAGAAAATATAAATATTCCTTCAAGATTTTTTTTGGCTCCGATGGCGAGTTATACAGATTATGTTTTTAGAAGATTATGCAGAAGATTCGGAGCAGGTTTGCTTACTACCGAACTTGTTAGCGCTGCGGCGTTGGCAAGAAAAGTAAAAAAAAATTATAGATATATGGAGCATAAGGAAGACGAATATCCAATCTCTCTTCAAATATTCGGAAATAATGAAGACGATTTTAAAAAAGCGATAGAATTAAACGATTTAAAAGGTTTTTCTTTCATTGATATTAATATGGGATGCCCGACAAAAAAAGTAGTAAAAAATAACGGCGGAGCGGGATTGTTAACCGATATCGACAAAATGGTTTCTATTTTAAATGCCGTAAAAACCGCATCGACTTTGCCAGTCAGCGTAAAAATAAGACTCGGATTTAAAAGAGGCGAGGGCGGAGAGATAGAAAGAGCTTTGGCGCTTAAAGACAACGGCGCATGCTTTTTAACTTTGCATGGAAGGTATGCAAGCGATTTATACAGAGGAAACGCCGATTGGGAAAAAATAGCGGAAGTAAAAAAGGCGTTGGGAAAAGATTATATATTGATAGGAAACGGAGATATAAAGAGCAAAGAAGATGCAAAGAGGGTTTTTGAATTATCTAAAGTTGACGGAATAATGATTGGGCGAGCGGCTATAGGAAATCCTTGGATATTTTTAGAATTAAACGAAATATTCGAATGCGATAATGAAGAAAAAAATATTGACAAAAACCTTAAAGAGATTATTAAAGAACATGTAAACGGTTGCTGCGAATTTTACGGAGAGATTAGCGGAATTCATTTTATGCGTAAATTTATAATGAAATATCTTGCAGATTTTAGAATGGAGAAAAAAATAGAATTTATGAAATGCGAAAGTAAAGATAAATTATTCGAATTATTGGACGAATTAATTATTTAAAATTTAATTAATATAATTTAATTAAAAGATTAAAATATAATAAAAACCTACTCTTATAAAAGAATAGGTTTTTTATTTTCATTTTTTTATTATAATTTTAATTTTATTTTAATAATTTTATAATTAAAAATATAATCAAATTATTGTTCCGAATCGCCATCGCTTGAAGGCGGATTGATATTTCTTATAGCGTCTACGGCTGCTTGTCTAACGGCTAAAAAGTATTTTTCATCTTGAGCCAAATATACCAAATCCGATAGAGCGGAATAATCGCCTATTTTTCCCAAAGCTACGGCAGCTTCGTATACTATTCCTTGAGTTCTTCCCAATCTTAAATGAAATAATAAGGCTGGAACTGCTTTAGCGCTTCCTATTTCTCCAAGTGCCTGAATCGCCGCTATTATATTAAAAGTTTCTCTTTCCGCATATAGCATACTCGATATTGCTTGAACGGAAGATTCCGATGAAGCAGTTTTGGCGGCTTTTAAAGCCTGATAACGAACTTCTGAATCCGAATTTGACGAGCCGAGAGTCGATAAACCGTAATTCACATATCTGTTAATAGCCTGAATTAGTAAATCGCTGCTCGCTCCGCTTTCGCTTAAAGCCTGAAAACATAAAGCTTTAACTTGCGGGCTTCCCATTTCAATGGCGCTTAATAGCAAACTTTCATCTTGACTTGCCAAAGCGTCTACAAAATCCTGCATCAAGGCTTCTCTTGGTTTAATTGCCGATTCTTCGCTTTCTTCTTCTTGAGCAAAAACCGATATTGCGGAAAATACGAATATTAAGGTTAAAATAAATATTTTTTTGAGCATTATGCAACCCCTTATTAATTATTATACAATATGATATATTATTATTTAATAATTTGCAAGCGTTTTTATTTTATAAAATTTTAATATATTTTTTGTATAATTTTAAAATTATCAGTTATATTATAGTTATTTGTATATAACTTAATTTCTAATATTGCGTTTCTTATTTCTTTTGTATTAATTAAGTAATATTTATTAGCATATTTATATTTACTTAAATCATTATAAATATTATTCGTAATAATATTTAAGTCAAAATTATTATTTTTTACAAAATATAAAAATGAATTAGTATATACACTGCCTATATTACTAATATATAATTTATTATTGGAAATTATAAAATCATTTGTTATTAGTATATTATTTACATTAACATTTACTCCCCAATGAGAACCGGTATTAACGGGTATAAATATTATATCTTTACCATTTTTATAATACATTGATGAAAATTCTTTCCAATTAAAATTTTTTAATCTATATTCATTTTGAAAATTACATATAATATAATTTATGCTAATAATTATAATTAAAGAAATAGATATTATATTTTTAATTTTGTCGCCATTTATATTAGTAGTATTTAAATATAAATTAGATATGATAAATGTTAATAGTATGGACATTGGTATAAAAATATATCTAACATCTTCTAAATAAAAGGTAGCTTCTTTATAAGTAATTCCCAAAAATGTCATAAAAATAGATACTATATAAAATAATAATATATAATAGTATTTTAATTTTAAGAATTTAATTGATACAGCCGTTAAAGACATTAATATTATAATAATATATATATTTTTTAAATTTTGGATATCTACAAATATTCTAACAAGTAAATATAATGCCGCTTCTAGTATATAAGAAATTGAAGGATTTCCTACTCCAACCCTTTTTTCAAATAAAATTACAATTGCATGAATTATTAATCCAAAATTAACTAATAATAGTTCAAATACTTTATATGAAATATTTTTAATATTATATTTTAATTTATTAATTTTTATTAGACTATATAAATAATTTAAAAATAAAAATATACTTGCTAATCCTATAAATATTACGAAAACACTTGAGAGCGATGATAAAAATATCATTATTAATATAGGACCTTTTGGTAAAGATTTATAATGAATAATATTTATTGAAACTAAAAATAAAAAATATCCTAATAGCCAGTGTAAATTAGTTGGGGTATAATAAATTTCTGAAGCTTGAGAAAAACATAATAATAAAGCAAGCAATATTCTAAATGTTAACGGTGCTAACCATAAAAATTTTTTTGAACATACATATCCTATACAATAAGCACCAACAATAGTAGACAATAAAACGCTAAAAAATGGAACTAATGAAATACCTTTATTTAACAAATGACTTAATCCATAGGAAAATATTATAATCAATCTTGGCATAATATGTAAATATCCGGCATAAGGTATAAATAAACTTTTTATACCATTGTCTAAATAACCTTGTAAAAATACATTTGCATCTTCACACCATAGTTGCGGATTAGTTATAGAATAAATATTTCTAGTAAACATTATTAATGTTAATACAGGTATTAAAAAAGGAATTATATTAATACTCTCAAATTTATTTATATATGTAATTTTTATTTTTTTTATTTTTAATAAACATAAAATAAAAATTATTAATAACGCTAAAATAACACTAGATTTTATTTTTAAAATATAATTAACATTATCAATTCTATCCTCTTCAATTATTTTACTAGAAACAAAATTACCAAAAGGACTTCCTGCCATATCCATTTCCGCTTCTTTAATATAATCGGGCAAATTAGATAAATCGGGATAAACTCCGTAAATATCGCTATGCTTAAAAATTTTATCGTAATA
>CAZRYV010000086.1:0-8704 GCA_964604385.1 uncultured Brachyspira sp. | reverse complement strand
AAAGCCACATTGTTATTAAGAATTTAGAATTTCACAATTCTTACCAAAATAAAAACTGCTCGATTTTTTCAAACAATTTATTATCATATTGTAATTTATTTATCGGATTGTGTGATTTAAATTTTAATAGAATTATAAATTTTTTAGAATTTTATTAAAAAATAATTTTTACTTGACGATATAAAATAAATCATTATCTTTTAAATAGAGATTTGACGATATTTATTAAGAGGTTAATTTATGATTATAGCATTATCTTTTATATTTTGTTTTTTTCTGATATGTAAGGATTTCATTTTTTATGACAATAAGAAAAGCAGAATTAAATAATTTGGATAATATTTTAAAAATATTCGAACATGCAAGAAAATACATGAAAGAAAATAATAATCCAAATCAATGGGGAGACGAATATCCTACAGTAGAAATTATAGAAAACGATATTAAAAATTCCAACGGTTATATATGTTTGGACGATGAAAACAATATAGTCGGTTATTTTTGTTTTTATGTTGGAATAGAAGAAGATTATAACGAAATATACGAAGGAAAATGGCTGAACGATAAAGAATACGCCATTATTCACAGAATAGCCGTAGCTAGCAATAAAAAAGGAGTCGGCGGTTTTTGTATGCGCTATTGTTTTAGTAAATATAAAAACATTAAAATAGACACGGGAAAATATAATATTCCAATGCAAAAATTACTTGAAAAAGAAGGCTACTCTAAATGCGGAATAATAAAAATAAAAAGAAACGGCGGAGAGAGAATAGCCTTTCAAAAAACCGAATAATATAATTTGTTTTATTTCGCTTTTATAATTTATGCCATATCTTTTTGAAAAATACGACTAAAAATATTATAATGGCTACGGTAAGCGACAATTCAAATAAAGTTTCGACAATATCGTCAAAATCGTCAAGTATATGATATAAAATATAATTCGTCCCGAAATGCCTGCTAAAATACATTAAAGCTAAAAAGAGTAATATTACTATCGCCGCTATAATCACAATAAATAATAATTTTTTAGATTTTTTTGAATTTGTTATAATGTTATTTTTCATAATATCTCCTTAAAATAAAATTAATTATTTGTCATATTCGTCTTCTTTAATATTTTTAATATTGATATTATTTTTATCATATTCAATTATTCTATATTCTTCAGAGTCTTTTTTATCAAGTTTATTATAGTTTATTTTATTTATTTTCTGTTTCTCTTCTTCGTTTTTAAAATTATTATCTTCACGGATAAATCTCTTTACGAAATACATAATGATAATAATCATAGCTATTATTCCGATTATTCTCAATAAATCGCCGAAGTCGTCCACATCCAATATGTCTTCAAAAATATCTTCAAAACAATAAAGTTTTACAGATACTATAAAAACAAAAATTAAACTATTTAAAATTATTTTATTCAAATCAATTTTCCTTATTATCCGAATTTTTATTCTTATTCATATATTTTCGGACAAAAAATATTATCGCCACAACTATTACCGCAATTCCTATTACTTTTGCCAAATCGTCAAATATGAACTCAAAAGCGTCCTCTATTAAATCGAAACAGTATAAATTAACTGCGCATACAAAAATTAATACGATTGAAAAAATTCTATTCATTTTATCCTCCTTAATTTTATTTTTTATTTTCTTATTCAATGAAGATTTTTCTTTATATTATAATTATAACATATTGTAATTATTTTGTAAATAGTTTATAAATAAAATTTTACATAAAAATCGCTAAAATTCAAATATTTACATTGTAAATAATACATATACTACATTTTTAACATAAAATAAATATAAATAAATATAAAAACATAGAAAAATTAAATCATTAAGCATTTTTTCAATATACCGAATATAAATAAAAGGTATAATAGGCGGTAAATCGTATAATGTTTAAATATGTTATAGAAGGTTCAAAAAATATATCGGGAGTAGTTCAAATTTCAGGCTCAAAAAACGCCTCGCTTCCTCTTTTGGTAGCGTCTATTTTAACGGACGAGCCTATCACTTTGCATAATGTTCCCGATTTGGTTGATGTTCATGTTCTTATAAATATATTGGAACCTTTGGGCAAAAAAGTGGATTTTAAAAATAATACCACAATTATAATATCGCAAAATGGTAAAAGCGACGAAGCCCCTTATAAATTGGTAAAAAAAATGAGAGGTTCTATAATAGTTTTGGGACCTTTGCTTGCAAAAAGAAAACATTGCAGAGTTTCTTATCCCGGAGGATGCGCTTTCGGACCGAGACCTATAGATTTGCATTTGAAAGGAATGGAAATGTTGGGAGCCGAAATAGACATATCGGGCGGTTATATAAACGCTACTGTAAAAGATAGACTTATAGGAAATGAAATAAATTTACTTGGAAAAAACGGACCTACCGTGCTTGGAACGGATAATGTTATGATGGCGGCTACATTGGCAAAAGGAAAAACTAAAATAATCGGAGCGGCAAAAGAACCCGAATGTTCTAATTTAGCAGAATTACTCGTATCTATGGGCGCTAAAATAGAAGGAATTGGAACATCGACTTTAATCATAGACGGTGTCGACAAATTGCATGGAACTGAATTTGAAGTTATACCCGACAGAATAGAAACGGGAACTTTTCTTGCAATAGCGGCTTCTGCAAGAGGAAAACTAAAATTGGAAAAAACTAATCATAAACATTTAACTTATGTTTTAGATTTATTATCTTCTATAGGATGCGATATTAAAACTACGGACGATACAATAGAAATAGACGCTAGAGAGAGAGAGTTAAAACCTTTTTCCGTAGAAACTATGCCTTATCCAAAATTTCCTACCGATTTGCAAGCTATTTATACTACTTTGGCATGCACCATCAACGGCGAAAGTCGTATAAAAGAAACGATTTATCCCGACAGATTCAGCAATGTGCCAGAACTAATTCGTATGGGAGCGGATATAGAAGAATATGAATCGAATATAGTAATTCATGGCGGAAAAAAACTATCAGGTGCGGATGTTCAGGCGAGCGATTTAAGGGCGGGAGCGGCTTTGGTTGCAGCGGGAGCCGTAGCCGAAGGAACTACGAATATTCATAGAATCTATCATATTGAAAGAGGATATGAAAAGTTAGACGAAAAATTAAATAGTATTAATATAAACACAAAAAAAGAAAAAGACGATATTTTATAAAGGGGGATTAAATGGTAAGAGGCGTTTATACGGGCGCAAGCGGAATGATAGCACAGCAAGAAAGATTGGATGTGGTGGCAAATAATTTGGCTAATGTCGATAAACCGGGATTTAAAAGAGATACTGTGGCTTTTAAGGCTTTTCCTGAGATGATGGCGGCAAGAAAGGAAGATGACGGAGTTATTATATTTCCTTTGGGTTCTACGGATATAAGACCTTATGTCGGCAGAATGGGACCGGGAGTGGAAGCTAATGAAGTTTTTACCGAATGGGAACAAGGTTCTTTAAGGGAAACGGGAAATCAACTCGATATGGCTTTAAGCGATAAAGGTTTTTTTGCGATAGAAACTCCGCATGGCGAAAGATACACAAGAAACGGAAGTTTTCTCATAGATAAAGATAATTATTTGGTGACGAAACATGGATATAAAGTAATGGGAGAAAACGGTTATATACAAATAAAAACGAATAATTATGTTATAGACGAAGAAGGAAGAATAAGCGTAAATAGAAAATACCAAAATAACGAAGACTTTGTTCAGTTTACCGAAAACGAATGGAAAGACGAAGAAATATTGGACACTTTAAAAATAGTCAGATTTGAAAACGAAAGATATTTGAAAAAAGAAGGCGAATCTTTTTGGGTTGATACGGAAATAAGCGGACCTGCATATATATCGCAAAAAGGAGTCGACCGTCCGAAAGTCCTTTCAAGATTTTTGGAAATGAGCAATGTTAATCCGATTAACGAAATGGTTAGAATGATAGAGGTTCAGAGAGCCTACGAACTAAATTCAAAAACTATATCCACGCATGACACTTTGATAGGCAGAGTGGTAAACGAAGTCGGAAGAGTATAAAATTCTACAGTTATAAATAAATTAAAAATATCTTTATAATATATTAAAAAGATATATAGAATAATCCCATTAATATTTTGATAAAAAATATACGATAATATATAATAGCATATAATAAATAATTCTGATTATGGGGATACTATGGCTTTAAATAAATCGAAAAAAAATCTGATTCTTTCACTAAAAATTCAGATTATCGGCATATATGCGTTATTGGATTTAATATTATGGTATTTTTTTATGTGGTTTTCTATATACGAGAAATCCACTTTTCCTTTTTATGGAGTAAAAATATTATTTGCCATAATCGCTTTTATATTATTTTTGAGTTATTGCAAAAAATGGGAAAGAGGCGAAAAAGTAAAAATTGCCACCAAAGTTGTAAAACTATTTTCTATATTTAGCGTTTTGGGAAGCGTAATAGAAATAATAATATTCGCTTTTTTAAATAGAGAAACTTATATGTATATGTCTTTAGGAGCGGGATTTGCATCTTTGCTTTCGAGCGGAGCGATTTGTTCTTTATACGCTTTGGTATTTAGATTCGCTTCTAACAAATCGGAATTGGAAGAAAATATTAACGCTTTCTATCTTCCTTTAATATTTAAAGTTGTATATACGATTTATTTTTTCTTTTCTTGCGTGGCTTTTGGCTTGATTTTAAATTATATAAGAATCAGAGAAGAATCTTATTTAAATCTTTACAAGGACGAAGTTCTAAATGAAGTTTTAACAGTCAATAATAATATAAACAATAATTACGATTATACGATAAAAAACAATGACTTGCTTTCTTCTTGGACTTATGTCAATTATAAATTAAGCGACAAAAATATCGTATATTCAAGCGATGACAAATTTTTGAATCAAAGTGTATATAATTTGTTTAATTCGCAGGGAGAATTTTATAAAAATATAAACGATTTTGAAAGTAGAATTCGAAATAATTCTATTTTTTATATAGCGCCAATATTTAATATGAATAAAAACGCAAAAACTGTGGCGATTTTTTCTTACATAAAAAATTTGGATATTGTTTCAATTTATTATAAAGATGTAAATTCCATAATAAAAAATTCTCATATAGAAAAAAATATAAGCCTTTTTATGATATTCTTCGGAGTTGTATATATTTTACTTTCGGCTGTATATATTAATATTCTTCGTTATACTTTCAATCCTATAAAAATTGCGAATAAATCGACTAGAGCGCTCAGAGAAGAAAATAGAGATTTGAGAAAAAGAATAGTCTGCAAAAACAACGATGAGATTGGAGTTTTGGTTTATAATTTCAATTTATTTATAAACGACCTAGAACTTATTATAGATAATTTAAAATCAAAAAGCGAAAATTTAACCAACGATATAAACAATATAGAAAAAATAATGGAAGAAAATTCCGATAGCGTAAACTTTCAGACGGAAAGCATAAAAAAAAGCGTGGTGAGTATAGAAACTATAATAGATTCTATAAGAAATATTACGGGTTCTACCGAACAGCAAAGAACAGCTTTTTCTTCGGCATCTCTTGCCGTAGAAGATTTGCTGCAGACTATTTATAAAATTAACGACAATATAGAGCGTCAATTTTCTTCGGTTGAGCAAACTTCCGCATCGGTAGAAGAGATGATTTCAAATATAAGAAGTATTTCAAGAAACACGAATAATGCCGACACTTTATTTAAAAAGCTACTCGTCGAAGCCGAAGACGGAGCCGAGATAGTGGAAGAGGTAATAGAATCGATAAGAAATGTTGAGTCAAGCAACGAGCAGATAAAAAACATTATTAATATCATTCAAAATATCGCAGACCAAACCAACCTTTTGGCTATGAACGCGGCTATAGAAGCCTCGCATGCGGGAGATGCAGGAAAAGGATTCTCGGTTATAGCGGACGAAATAAGGTCTTTGGCGGAACATACTGCGGAAAATACAAAATCAATAACGGCTATAATTAAAGGAATCACGAGAAGAATCGAAGAGAGCGTGGAACTTGCAAACAACAGCGGCAAATCTTTGAACAATATATTAAACATATCCGAAAATGCATCTATGTTGATTTCAGAAATCAATACGGCAAATAATGAGCTTGAAATAGGCGGTAAAGATATACTTGAAACTATCACAAAATTGAACGACACGACTTCAGGCGTTAAAGACAGCGTAAAAGAACAAATTAGCAGCGGAGATACGGTAGATAGTCAAATTACATTATTGGATAAAATAAGTAGAGAGGTAATGAATGTGGTGGAAGCTAAAAGTATGGATGTAAACGAAGTTAATAATTCGATAAGTTCTTTAAACTCTCTTTCAAATCAAATTATTGAAAATAGAGACAAATTCTACAATATGACAAATAGGTTAAACAGTAATTTTACAATATTCAATACTCTGCTTATGAATTTTATTACAAACAGAGACACCAAAATCGAAGAAGAAAAAAATAAAAAAGCTCTTCTTAAAGACGATAAATTTAGCATAGAAAAAGAAATAGAATATCAATTAAAAACTCTCGAAGAGGAATTAAAAATATCGGAAGACGATGACGAGGAAGTTTTGAATACTTTAAAAGAAGATTTTAAAAATCCTAATATGTTTTATTAATATTTTTATTATTAATGATTTTTAATAAAAAAGCCGATTAAACAACTTTAAGATAAAATCAAAAAAATACCAAAGGAGACTTAAAAAAGTCTCCTTTGGTATAGATTAATAATTTGAAATCTTAAAATTAATAATTTTCAACTCTAACTTCAAAGAATTTTTTGGTATGCTTACAAGCGGGGCAAACTTCGGGAGCGGATTCTCCTTCGTAGATATAACCGCAATTTCTACATTTCCATTGAACTTTAGTGTTTCTTTTGAAAACCGTTCCGTTTTTAACCGCTTCTCTTAATTTTGCATATCTTTCTCTATGTTCTTTTTCTACATCGCCAATTAATTTCATAGAGCGAGCGACATCGTCAAAACCTTCTTCGGTAGCTTCTTTAGCCATAGTAGGATACATCGTTTCATATTCATAATTTTCGCCTTCCCAAGCCGATTGCAAATTAGCCAATGTGTCCCCTATTCCGTTAAGATATTTGAAATGGATTTTTGCATGTTCTCTTTCGTTTTCAGCCGTTTCGAGAAATATAGCCGCTATTTGTTCGTATCCTTCATTTCTTGCTACGCTTGCGAAATATGTATATTTGTTCCTCGCCATAGATTCGCCCGCAAAAGCTTCATGTAAATTCTTTTCGGTTTTAGTTCCTTTTAAGTCTTTCATTTAATTTCTCCTTCATTTAATTAAACTGTCAATATTTACTGTTTTTTATTATTTTGTATTATTTTGCATTTTTTAATTTTTCGGCAACATATTCCCAATTTACCAAATTATCTATAAAAGTATTTAGGAAATCAGGTCTTCTATTTTGATAATCCAAATAATAGGCATGTTCCCATACATCGCAGGTGAGCAAACCATGAACTTTATCGGCAACGGGATTCATTGCGTTAGGATACTTTCTAACTTCCAATTTTCCGTTAGCCAAAACGAGCCAAGCCCAGCCAGAACCAAATTGAGTTTTTCCCGCCGTAGTGAAAGCTTCTTTAAAAGCCTCAAAAGAACCGAAATCTGATTTTATTTTTGATTCCAATTCTGACGGAATGCTTGGTTTTTCAGATTTTTTCAATACTTTGAAGAACTCTTCATGATTATAAACTTGTCCCGCATTATTGAATAATCCTTGTTTTTCAGGAATATTATGAGAAAGAAGTATTAAGTCTTCTATGCTTTTTCCTTCCAACGATTTGTCTTTTGAAACGAAATCGTTTACCGTGGTAACATAAGTATTTAGATGTTTTCCATGATGAAAATCTAAAGTATTTGAAGACATATAAGGGGCTAAATCTTCTTTGCCATAAGGTAATTTAATTAATTCAAACATATTTAATCTCCTTCATAAATGAATTTTTAATGAATTTATCTTAATTTTAAACTATTTTTAAATTAATGTCAAGTATTTATTAAATAATATTTTTAACTTATTGATAAATATTACTAATTATAATTTAAGGCATACCAAATTAAGCGGCATGCCTTAAATCATAAGGAAAATTCTATATGAACCAAAAAACTATCAATTATTCTTCATCTGAAGATTCTTCCGAATTTTCCGTTTCGTCATCTTTATAAACGGGCATAACATCTCTTCCCATTATCTCTTCTTCGGTATCTCCATAAGTGAAACCGAGTTCGTCATAATATTTAGAATATATGCCTCTAAATCTTTCGGAAGTAGTATATAATATTTTATGGTATTTAGTTATAAGAAGTTTACATTTAGCGTCTCTTATCGTTTCATCTTCGGTTTTTAAAGTCGTTAAATCCCATAGATTATTAAACATTTCATTTAAATAATAAACTTTTCTAACATCGCTATATTGATTTTCTGTAGCAAGTTTATAATTAACTCCTGCGAGATAAGTATTGAGCATAATCAAATTGGTGGTATTTGTAGAACCGCTATTATTTATATTGTCTACGGCTTTAGTCAAATAATCTCTACTTACCGCATAATAATGATGCGAACCTTTAAATAAGTTTAATATACCGCCGTATAAATTTAATTCGTAATCCGCTTGAGCAAGTTCGTTGGTTTTTCCCAATAT
>CAZRYV010000085.1:3476-8849 GCA_964604385.1 uncultured Brachyspira sp. | reverse complement strand
AATGAAAAATATTTAATTCTAATATTTATAATTTTTGCTTGCTTCTTCTATTTTGACAATTTTATTTTATTTTTGTATAATGTATTAATATTAAATAATTTAAATATTAGAATAAAAAATTGTAAATTAATCATGAAAAAATCATTAATTGTAATAACCTTATTAATAATAACCGTAATTTTTGCGGGCGTTTTTGTTTTATATAGTATAAGTCCTATAAGCAAATATAAAGAAATCGTATATTTTGAAATTAAACAAGGCGAAGGTGCAAACTCTATAGCAAGAAAACTTAAATATCAGGGATTAATCAGAAATGCGAAACTATTTTCTTTGATATCAAAATATTTAAAATACGATAGAAAACTTTTGAGCGGATATTATGAATTAAATAAAACTATGAATATGATTGAAATAATGAAGCATATAAACGGCGGAAAACAGGTAATGACTAAACTGACTATAACTGAAGGAAAAAATATTTACGAGATAGCGAATTATTTGGAAGCCGAAAATTTTACGACAAGAGAAGAATTCTTAAAATTATGCTACGATAAAGAAATATTGCAAAAATATAATATTCCTGCAAAAAGCGTAGAAGGTTATATATTTCCATCGACTTATTATATAGTGAAAGGAAATCCTCCAAAAGTATTGCTTACTTTAATGATAGATTCTTTATTTAAAGAATTTCCGAGAGAAGATTTTGAAAATAGAGCTAAAAAATTAGGATATACTTTACATGAAGTTTTAACTATGGCGTCTATTATAGAAAAAGAGATGGGACCTTTGGATAACCCAAAAATAATTTCTTCCGTTTATTATAACAGACTTTCTATAGATATGAAACTTCAAGCGGACCCTACTACGATTTACGCTATGACTTTACAAAAAGGAGAATCTATAGAAACGGTTAGAGCAAGAGATATAGCGGAAGCGAATAGATTGATGCAAAATCCGTATAATACTTATCTTACAAAAGGACTTCCCCCATCGCCCATTTGTTCGAGCGGAGTTAAGGCTATAGAAGCGGCGCTTAATCCCGACAAAACCGATTATTTATTTTTTGTAGCGGACGGCTCGGGTAAACATACTTTTTCCAAAACTTACGAAGAGCATCTTAAAAATATAGAAAAATACAGATAATTATATTTAAAAATAATTTTTAATAATGTAACCGTTTATTTTTTATTAATAATACTATTCTATATAAGCGTAGCCAAATTTATGTTTAGCCAAATTATCGTATATAACGCCTTTTAATTTTGGGCTTATTAAAGTTGGAGTGGCATAATAATATAAAGGTATTATAACATTGTTATTCATAAATATAGTTTCAGCCTTATGTAATAAATCCATTCTTATATTTTGGTCTATAGTTTCCATTGCATTTTTAAGCAAATTATCGTATTCTCTGTTTGTAAATAATGCATGATTTTGTGGGCTATAACTTAAAAACATGCCTAAAAAAGTCATAGGGTCGTTATAATCTGCCGTCCATCCGCTTCTTCCGATAGTATAATTTTTATCCGTATATAGAGTTTGCAAGAATACAGCCCATTCCTGCTGACTGATAGAAGTGTCTATTCCTAAATGTTCTTTCCACATCTGCTGAACAGCCTCGAATATCGGAATCTCTTTATTTGCATCCACTAAAAATTGAAGAACGGGAAAATTCTTTCCATTCGGATAACCCGCTTCTGCCATTAATTTTTTAGCCATCTCCACATTATTAGAATAGTCTTCTTTATTCACGCTTATATAATCTCCGCCAATTTCCCTGAAATCTCCGTTATTTGCATCCGGCGCTCCATAAGGGACGAAAGCTCCCGCAGGCGTTCCCGATTTGACTATATTTTCTATTATATAATTTCTGTCTATAGCCAAAGATAAAGCCTGTCTTATTTTAGGATTTTTTAGAACTTCGTTTGTGTTATTTATGGCGTAATAATAAGTCCCGAGTCTTTTTACAAATTGCAATATTCCTTCGCTTTTTAAAGAATCTATATCTTGAAACGGCACTCTATCGGAAAAATGTAAAGAACCGTCTTTAATACCCGCTACTGAGGCTGTCGGATTTTCCATTAAAACGAAAGTTATTTTTTCGGGAACTAAATTTGAATAATCCCAATAATTTGTATTTTTAATCATTATTATATCGCTATCTATATTTCTCTCTACCATAACATAAGGACCATTACCTATATAGGTTTCAGGATTCATAGTCCATCGATTGCCGTATTCTTCTATAATATCTTTCCTAACGGGATAGAAAGTAGGGAAAGCAGTAAGTTCTAAAAAATAAGCCGTAGGTTTTTCCAATATTACTTCCAAAGTATAATCGTCTATCGCTTTTATTCCCAAAGCATTTAAATCCAATTTGCCAGCGTTTATATCCATAGCGTTTTTTACCGGTTCGAATTGATAACTATATTCGCTTGCAGTTTCAGGATTTACCGCCCTTTGCCAAGAATAAACGAAATCGTAAGCAGTTAAAGGTTTACCATCAGACCATTTGCCGTTTGTTCTCAAATGAAATATAAATTTAAGTCCGTTGTCTAAAACTTCCCATCTTTCTTCAGAGCCTCCCGTTAATTCTACATATTTATTTTTATTGGCAATAACTTCGAATGCATGTATTATATATACGGATGCATCGGAAGCTTTATTTAAAATCGGGTCAATCGTTTGAGGTTCGGGACCGACATTTATAAATAATCCGTCTGTGGAACTTTTAGATTTGTCAACTTCCGAACATGAAATAAATATAACGGTAATCAATAAATAAAAGATAATTCTTTTCATTGTATATCTCCTTTTAATTAATCAAATTAAATAAAAATAATAAAAAGTTTATAAAAATATTATACTATTTATGTAAAAAATCAATCGCTTAATAAAAATAAATATTAATAAAAAACAATAAAAAAAACGCATACACTTTAAGCATATGCGTCTAATTATATGAGGTTTAAATTGAAGTATTATTAGCTTTTATTATTTTAAGCTATTTCTATTTTTTTCTCGTATTTCGCTTCTTCTTTTTTTGGAAGAGTTATTTTGAGAACGCCGTTATCTAAATTTGCTTGAATATTGTCGACATCTACGCTTCTGTCGCTGATATTAAAGCTCTGTTCGTATTTTGAAACCACTACGGATTCTTTATTTTCCGTTTTGTCTTCTTTTTTTCGTTCGGCATATATTGAAAGTATATTTTCTTTAATGCCGATTTCCAAATCTTCCTTTCTCACTCCCGGTATATCAATTTCTATAATATAGTTTTTGTCATCCTCTTCCACTTTGTAATCGGATACTCTATTACAGAAAACACTATTGTCGAAAACTCTAAAATCATCCAACATTGAATGTAAAGCTGGTAAAAATATTCTTCTTGACATAATTAAATCTCCTTTGATTTATAATTTTTTATAATTTTTAATTTATTTTTTATAACAATGAATTATCATTTGTTATACTATATAATAAGCAAGAATTATACCAATTTAATTATATATTTCGTATAATTTTTGAACGATTTTTTATTAATAAACAATTTTATTAATATTTAAAAATATTAAACAGTATTATTTTTATACATTAAAATTTAATATCTTGTATATTGATAATACCATTTTTAATGTAGATTAAAAAATTTGTATTTTTATTTATTATTAAATATTATAAAATATAACTCGTAAAATAAAAAAGAACGAGCAATAATGAATAATTATATTAACAATATAAACGAATTAAATAAAAACAAATATAATTTAAGAGCCATGCAAAAAATTACAAATTATAAAAAAACGGAAAATGGTTTGTATCGAATAAAATTAAATAAAGATAATCTTATATCTGTTGTTTATAACGATAAACCTTTAACTTCCTTTTACGCTCCGATAGAAGAGGCAAAAAGATTAATAAATCAAAATATAAAAGATAATTTAAGTCGCATAGGAATATTTTTGTCTTTGGCTTCTTTTTATCATATAGATTATTTTTTATCGTTAAACGAAGATAATAAAGCGATAATAATAGAAAAAGATATTGAAATAGCGAAACTTATTTTTGAAAATATAGAATCTAAAAATTTAAAAAGAGCGATTATTTTGCTAAACGAAAAAATTGAAGATATAATTTCTTTTTTCAATTTTTATATAACCGAAGAGGAGATAAAAAAAATAATATATATAAGACATATAAGAGCCTCGAATATAAACGAACAAAATAAAAATTATTACGACAATATTCATACGCTTTTAATAAACGATACGAAAGAAAAATTAATGTCTCTTACTTCCAATTATTATTTCGCTCCGATTTGGGCAAGGAATATAATTTACAATTTGCAGCTAAATAAAGGCTATTCGTTAAAAACTTATAAAAATATTTTAAATAAAGAAACTCCTTTACTTTTAATATCGGCGGGAGCGTCAATAGACAATTATATTGAAAAAATAAAAGAACTTTCAAAAACTCATTTTGTTTTGGCGTTGTCGCATGCGTTTAATACTCTAATAAAAAATAATATAAAAGCTGACGCAATAGTTTCGACAGACGGAGGATTTTTCTCTTCGATGCATATAATCGATTCTATAAAAAACGATATTCCAATATTCATTACTCATACGGCTTATCCTTTTCCTTTTACCAATATCGATAAAAAGAGAATATTTTATTTTTCGCATAACGAAAGTTTTGAGAAAATTATTTATAATATGGAAAATAACCGAAACAATATTTATTTTCCTATGGAGGGAAGCGTTATAATGCCAGCTTTGAGAATTGCAAATCTACTTAATCCGAAATATATACTTCTTGCAGGATGCGATTTTTGTCATTTAAATGATAAAAGCCATTCGTCATATTCTAATGCAGTCGCTTTTGATTTTTTAAGATGCGATAAATTAAAAACTTTTGAAAGTTTGAAATATAAAAGATTAAACGATAATCAAAATATAGAATGCTACGATAATATTTTAAGAAAAACTTCGTCTTCGCTTATAAGTTATAAAACGCATTTCGAGGATTTGGCAAACGAGATTATGAACGATATTGAAATTTTTAATTTGACTAAAGAATCCGCAAAAATAAAAAATATTAAAATATTTGATAATGCAAATTTTAATAATATAAACAATAAAAAAAATATAATTATAAACGATTATGTTGAAGAGACTATAAACGAAAAAGAATTTATTGAAAAATTGGAATCTTTTACTAAAAATATAGACGAAGACAATGACGAGGATTTTGCAAATATGATTTCTCCTTTTCATGTTTCGGAATTAAAAGAAAATAAAATTTCAAAAGAATATTTTAAAGAATATATAAATAAATGGCATGACGAAATAAAAATTCTTTTAAATATTTAAA
>CAZRYV010000085.1:0-3376 GCA_964604385.1 uncultured Brachyspira sp. | reverse complement strand
TTTAAATTTAATCTTTGTTTATTAAATTTAATATTTAATCTCTTCTTCTGTTTGCAAGCAATATAAGTCTGATAATCGATAAAACCGAAGTCACGGCGGCGGCTACATAAGTCAATGCTGCGGCTTTTAATACTTTTTTTGCTCCGTCAAGTTCTTCCGAGTCTAAAAATCCGCCCTTGTCTAAAATTTTTATTGCTCTGTTTGAAGCGTCAAATTCTACGGGCAAAGTTATTAATGAAAATAAAACGGCGAAAGCGAACAATATTATTCCCGCCATCATAACGGCATAAGAAAAGCTGCCGGCTCCTCCAATCATTATTCCTGCCAAAACCAAGAAAGGTCCGAATTGGTCTCCGATTGCACATAATGGATAAAAACCGTTTCTTAAAGTTAAAGGAGCGTATCCTCTGTCATGCTGTATTGCATGTCCCACTTCATGAGCGGCTATTCCCAAAGCTGCAACATCCGTTCCGTTATAAACTCCGCTAGACAATCTCAATACTTTAGCGCTCGGGTCGTAATGGTCGGTTAAATTTCCGTTTATTCTTTCTACGGGAATATCGATGCCGTAAGCGTTTAAAATATGCTTTGCCGTTTGTTCGCCCGTTATTCCTCTTCTGTTTTGAACTCTGCTATATTTTGCATAAGTTCCTTTAACTTTTGCCTGAGCCCAAAAACCAAGTATTAAACCGGGAATTAAAATCCATATATACCCGAAATAATATTCTAAATATCCTCCAAACATTTAACTCTCCTAATTTTTATATTATTTTGTTTATAAAAATATTTTTTATTATTTTTATATTTTGTAATTCCATTATAGCATTAATTTATAACAATGTTAATACTCTAAATGTAAAAAAGAGGCTTGACGATTTTAGCGACAAACCTCTTAATTTATTTTAAATTTTCGTTTTAAAATCTTTATCTAAAATTATATTCTAAAATTTTTATTCTAAAACGACTATAGCGTTCGGTTCTTTTATTCTTGGCAAAACGGTTTCCATTATTCTAAAACTATGATTTAAATCTTTCTGTTCCAAATAAGCGGTAGCCATATCCACTCCGATAGCCAAATCTATATATTGAGGTTCGGCGCAAATTAAGGCGGCTTTTCTTTCTTTTATAACAGAAACATTAAATAAATTTCCAATCATACTTGAAATTCTCTGAGCTTCCGTCATTCCCGTTCCTTGCTGTATTCTTTGCAAATCGAAATATAAACCTCTGCTTAAACATAAAACGATTTTTCCGACTAATCCTTTTTCCATAATCATATTTATAGCTTTAACTATGTCTTTATAAGGATTTTCTCCCGTTCCCCAATCGCTTAATTTTAATTTTTGAGCATCTTTTGAATTTAAAATTCCTTCCACACCCAATAATTCGTTTCCGTAAAATATTAATTTATCTTCTCTATTTGCTAGATTCTGAGATGCGGAAGATGCAACCGATAAATCTAAAGGCAATTTGTTTCTTTCGTTATTTTCTATATCCCGCCATAAAAGTGTAAAATCCTCGTATAATTGAGGAAGTTCCACCGATTTTCTTCCTGAAGTTTTAACTATTCCGTTTTCAAATATTTCTTCCCTGTCGTTTTTATCGTATTGAACGCTTATAGTTCCCGAGCCTAAAGGTCCGTAAATATTTAAAAATCTTCTTCCAATTAAAGTTCTTCTTGCGGTTTCTATGACGGTTTTGTCTATATTGTCCCAAAAACCATTTTCAAAAGGCGCGCTTTCTCTTGCCAAATAATCCATGTATCTCTCCTTAAATAATTATTTACTTTTTATGCTTGTTCCAATTAATTGTTTTATTTATTTTTCAAGCTTCCGACTGTTAAACTTCCAGCCGTAAGAGTGGATAATTCGGGTTCTTTTATTCCAAGCTCTTCCATAAGCTCTTTTACTTCCAATTCTCCCGATTCGAAATGTTCCGCTTCTTTAGGGTCAAGATGTCTTAAAAGCGCCATCAATTCGCCTATATGCGCTTTCTCCTCGTCTCTTATATCGCTTAATACCGCTTTCGCAACGGGGTCGTCCGTAGCCATAACATGAGCGTCATATAAATAAATGGCTTCCAATTCTCCCGCTATGTCCAATCTTATAGCCTGAACCAACTCTTCTTTAGTTATTTTTCTTTCAACATTAGCGTTAAAAGGGTTTGCAAAACTTGGCATATACTGTCTCCTTAATAAATATGTAATTTTAGTAAAAAATACTTATTAGTATTAATTACTAATAAGATTATATAATAAAGCAAAAATAAAGTCAATATTAAATGTTAGTTATAACTTATTAATTATAACTTAACAAAATTAATTTAAGTTAAAGATTTTTGTTGAATATTTTGAATATTATAAAGATAAAGCAAATTATCCAACATCATCGAAACCGTAACGCTTCCAACACCGTTTGGAACGGGAGTTATAAAAGACGCCAATTCTGAAACTTCGTCAAATTTAACATCGCCCTTTATAGAACCATTTTCCGAAACATTTATTCCTATATCGATAACCGTAGCTCCTTCTTTAACATATTCCGCAGTTATAAATTCAAATTTCCCGATTGAAACGCATAGTAAATCGGCGTTTTTACAAATATCTTTTAAGTTTTTTGTTTTTGAATGAGCTATGGTGACGGTTGCCGATTTTTGAAGAAGCGTAAGAGCCAAAGGTTTTCCTACTATATCGCTTCTCCCAACGACTACGGCATTTAAACCTTCGATTTTTATTTTAGTTTTTTCGATTAAAGCCATTACGCTTTTTACTGTGCATGGAATCAATTTATTTTCCCCGAGAAATATTTTCCCGAGATTTATATCCGATATCGCATCGACATCTTTATCGGGCGAAATTGTCTCGTAAACTTTTTTCTTGTCGATATGATTTGGAAGCGGCATTTGAATCATTATTCCGTTGGTTTCTTTTTCTTTATTTAAATATTCTATTAAAGTTAAAAAATCTTTTTCTTTCGTATTTGCAGAAATTTTGTGCAAAGTTCCAATCATTCCCACGCTTTCTGCGGATTTTTTCGCTCTGCTAAAATATATTTCCGTAGATTTGTTATCTTCAAAATATAAAAAATCTATTCTCGGTTTTTTTTCAAGTTTTGCAACTTTTGATTTTATATTTTCTTTTATCTCTTTGGATAATTCTTTTCCGTCAAGTATCATAATAAATTAAATTAAACTCCGTAAAATACTGAAATTAAAAATATATTTTATAGTTAAAATTATAAAATACAAGGAAAATTAATTTGCGCCGATAGAAAAATTTTTATAAAAATGCTTGACAAAATTTATAAAAATGCTATAATCATGCCCTAGATTGATTAATTTTCAAAAAGGGTTTGAATAATTAAATATGATTAATAAA
>CAZRYV010000084.1:5112-8860 GCA_964604385.1 uncultured Brachyspira sp. | reverse complement strand
AATAATAAAAAAATTTGTTTTTTGTTAAAAAGGCATTGCTTTAAATTTTAAATTAATATATAAAGTTTGCGTAAAATTATTTTATAGGAGAATTAAAATGAGAAAATTAAAAGTTTCTTTACTGCTTGTAAACAGTTTATTTTTTAGTTTATTGTTTATAAGTTGCAAAGTAGCGTCCAAAGAGTCAAACAGTATAATCGTTTCGGGTTCGTCTTCGGTAGCGCCTTTAATGTTTAAATTGGCGGAAAGATTCGAAGATGTAAACACCAATTTTAGAGTGACTGTAGAAACTTCCGATTCCACTGTGGGAGTAAGCGACACTATAAACGGAAATAACGATATCGGTATGGCTTCGAGGAATTTGAAAGAAAATGAGATTTCCGAATTGGACGGTTATCTTTTATGTCAAGATGGAATAGTAATTGTGGTAAATAAAGATTCTGAGATAAAGCAAATAAGCGAAGAAGAATTATACAATCTTTATATTAACGATACTGCAATCGGTTCTATTTCAAAAGCGATATCGAGAGAAGACGGTTCGGGAACAAGAAGCGCATTTACAGATTTAACTTTGATAGGAAAAGAAATTCCTCTTCCCGCTTCGGTTGAAATTTTAGACAGCACGGGAAAAGTAAAAACTGCAGTAAATAGCGACTCTTCAAAACTCGGTTATATTTCTTTGGGTTCTGTAGACGACACTATCAAAACTCTTTTATACAGAGCGAAATCCCAAAACCAATATTTTGAGCCTTCCGTAGAAAATATAAAAAATGATAATTATAAACTTTATCGTCCGTTTTATATTTTCACCAAAAAAGGCAAAGCGATAAGCGAAGGAACTAAAGAGTTTCTAGCCTTTATAAGCGGAGATATCGGAAAGCAGATTATTGAAGAAAGCGGGTATGTAGCAAATTAGAAAATGGTTAAGTCGGTTTTACAATTAATTTTGTATGCCGACTTTTTTAATCTATAGTTTGCTAAAATAAGCGTAAAAGTAAAAGTAATAAAAAGTTAAGAATTTAAAAATTAGTAATAAAAAATAATAAAGATAATAATAAAAAAATTATGAATAAAAATTCAAAATATTTATTTAATGCGATAATCGACAATATTATGAAATATATATTTTTTATATGTTCGATATTTGCGGTTATAGTGGTATTTTCAATATGCATCTTCATTTTTGTTTATAGCGTTCCGTTGTTTAGGGAAACGGGATTTTTCAAATTCATATTAGGGACAAATTGGCAACCTTCAAACAATGAATTTGGAATATTTCCTATGATTGTAGGTTCTCTTTATGTAACCGTTCTCTCTACTTTAATCGGCGGAGGATTCGGACTGCTAACTGCGATATATATTTCAATGTTCTGTCCTAAAAAATTGAAAATAGTTCTATGTCAAATAATAGATTTGCTTGCGGGAATTCCTTCGATAGTTTACGGTTTTTTTGGAATGATAGTTTTAGTTCCTTTCTTAAAAAACATCTCTCCAAACGGAGTAGGCGAGGGAGTTTTGGCTTGTTCTATTATTTTAGGAATAATGATACTTCCGACAATAACATCCATAAGCAGATATAATTTGGAAGCCGTTTATAAATATTATTATGACGGAGCTGTGGCGCTTGGCAGCACGCATTCGCAGGCAGTTTTCGGCGTTATAGTTAAAGCGGCAAAGTCGGGAATATTTTCCGCTATGGTTTTGGGAATGGGCAGAGCGATAGGGGAGACTATGGCGGTTATGATGATTGCAGGAAATGCGCCGTTTATTCCTAAAGATTTATTTTCATATTTTAGAACTATGACTATAAATATAGCTTTGGAGATGGGATACGCTACGGGAATTCATAGAAGTTCTTTAATAGCTACAGCCTTTATTTTGCTTCTATTTATTTTAATTTTGAATATCGTTTTATATCTGATAAAGGGAAATCGTATTAATTTTTCACTTTATTCGATAATTTATTTTATAACCGATTTATTCAAATATTTTATTTTAGACAAAATTTTAAACAAAAAGGTAAATAAAAAAACAAAAGATAATATAAATAATTTTTCTTTTAAAAACATAAAAATGAAAAATGTATCGTTAAAATCGGATATATTAAAATTTATATCGATTGTCGCTACTGTGATTTCTACAGCATCTCTTTTGTTTATAGTTTTGTTTATTTTTATAAGGGGAATTCCTTATATTAATTTTAATTTGCTTTTCGGCGAAAGCAATAATTCTCAAATGACATTATTTCCCGCTATAGTGTCTACTGCAATGCTGTTATTTATGGCGCTTATCATAGCCGTTCCAATAGGAGTTTTTTCGGCAATATATTTAACGGAATATTCCAAGAGCAACGGAAAATTAATATACGCTATAAGAATATTTACCGACAGTTTATCGGGCATTCCTTCGATAGTTTTCGGACTTTTCGGAATGTTAATATTTTTAGATTTATTCGGCATCGGCAGAAATCTTTTAGCGGGTTCTTTGACTTTGGTTTTAATAATACTTCCTTCGATAATAAGACAGACGGAAGAAACTTTAATGTCTATTCCGCCGAGTTTAAGAGAGGGAAGTTTGGCTTTGGGAGCTTCTAAAGTTCGAACGATATTTAAAATAGTTTTGCCATGCGGTTTTTCGGGAATAATCACGGCGATTATTTTGAGTATAGGAAGAATCGTTGGCGAAAGCGCCGCTTTAATATACACTTCGGGAGCGGTTAGATATATGCCTTCGGGTTATTTTAGCGCGGGAAGTTCTTTTGCCGTTATGATGTGGATGTTTTCAAGCGAAGGTTTATATATTAATCAAACATTTGCAACGGCGAGCATTTTATTAATGATTGTAATATTTCTTAATATTTTGCTTTTCGTTCTAAATACAAAATTAAAAAAGGATTATTAAGGAGGAAGTATGACTAAAGAATTATCCGAAAAAAAATTATTTGAAAAATCGGACAAAAAAACGAGTAAAAAATTAAATTTCGATTTTAATTTGGATACGGTAATTAAGACGCAAGATTTAAATTTATATTATGAGAGTTTTCAGGCTTTGAAAAAAATCAATATAGATATAAATAAAAATAGCGTGACGGCGTTTATCGGTCCTTCGGGTTGCGGAAAATCTACTCTGTTAAAAACTTTCAACAGAATGAACGATTTAATTCTAAATTGCAAAATAGAAGGAATCGTAGAAATAGGCGGCTGCGACATATACGATAATAATATCAATGTTTCGTATTTGAGAAAAAATGTTGGAATGGTTTTTCAGAAATCGAATTTATTTGCAATGAATGTTTACGATAATATAGCCTACGGTCCGAGAACTTTCGGAATAAAAAAGAAATCCGAACTCAACGATATAGTAGAATATAGTTTAATTAAAGCGGCTTTATGGGATGAGATAAAAGACAGACTTAATAAAAACGCTTTGGGTTTATCGGGTGGACAACAGCAGAGATTATGCATAGCGAGGGCTTTGTCGGTTAATCCGAAAATACTTCTTATGGACGAACCTACAAGCGCTTTGGACCCTATAAGCACGGGGAAAATAGAAGATTTGATAAACGAATTAAAAAACGATTATACTATAGTGATAGTGACTCATAATATGCAACAGGCTATGAGAGTGTCGGATAAAACGGCATTTTTTCTATTTGGAGAAATTGTGGAATATGACGATACGGAAGAAATATTCTATAAACCTAAAGATAGCAGAACAGAAAAATATATTACGGGAAGATTCGGTTAAT
>CAZRYV010000084.1:0-5012 GCA_964604385.1 uncultured Brachyspira sp. | reverse complement strand
GGTTAATTATTTGGTTAATAATAATAATAATAAAATTTTATAAGGAGAAAATAAATGATAAGATTTGAAGAGGAATTAAATCGATTGAGAGAATATGTAATCGAAGCGGGAGATATGATTTTAGAAGCGTTAAAAAATTCTATAGATTCTTTATTAAACGGAGATATGGATTTGGCAAATAAAGTTATAGATAACGATAGAAATATAAATAGAATATCGTATAAAATAGAGAGCGCATGTTTAAAAATTCTTTTGCTCGAACATCCTGTGGCAAGCGATTTGAGAATAGTATCCGCTACATTAAAAATAGCCACCGATTTGGAGAGAATAGGAGACCAAGCCAAAGATATTTGCGAGCTTTTAAAATTTTTGCTCGAGGGAAATATTTATAAGGATAAAATGGATACAATAATAGATATGTCGAATATAATAGAAGATATGGTTAAAAATTCTTTGTCTGCGTTTTCCAAAAAGGATTTTGAATTGTCAAAAATGGTTATAGAAGCGGACGATAAAGTCGACAAATTATTTTATAAAGTTAGAGATTCTATGGTAGATTTGATAAAGAGCGGAGTCGACGATTCAGACCAAGCGATATATTTAATGATGATAGCGAAATATTTTGAAAAGATGGGAGACCATGCCGAAAATATAGCGAAGTGGGTTTATTATTACAGCACGGGCGATAGGTATAAATAATTTTTTATAATAATTTTAATTTTTTAATAATCTTTATTTAGAAATATGATATTATATAATAAAATATTAATAAAATATAATATACTATAATAAAATAAAATAAAAAATACTACGGCATTGTAAATGTTAAATAAAAATTATATAAATTTTCTTAAAGAACAAAATATATTGATACTCGGAGCTACTCCAAGAAGCGGCATAAGTATAGCCAATGTTTTATACGATATTAATAGTTCTATGAATATAAATATTAATTATGCATTGAGCGACAGCAAAGAAAAAGACAAACTTAATTTGGAAGATTTAAAAGATAAAAATGCAAAATTGTTTTTTGGTAATCAGGATTATTCTATTTTAAAAAATATAACTCTTATAATAATTTCTCCCGGAGTTCCTCAAAGCATTTCGTTGATTGAAGAAGCAAAAAAAAGAAAAATAAAAATAATAGGTGAGATTGAATTTGCGTATAATCTTTTGCCGAATAGAAATTATATAGCGATAACGGGAACGGACGGAAAAACTACGACTGTTAATTTGATTTATAATATTATAAGTTCTTATAAAAAAGCTAGACTTTTGGGAAATGTCGGAAATACATTTTCTAAAGAGATTGAAAATATCGAAGAAAACGAAGATATAATTTTGGAACTTTCAAGTTTTCAATTGGAGACTATTTATAATTTTCATCCGCATATAAGCGCAATATTGAATATAGCCGAAGACCATTTGGACAGATATAAAGATATTGAAGATTATTTTAACGCTAAAAAAAATATTTTTAAAAATCAAAACCATAACGATTTTTTAATTCTTAATTACGACAATATTTATACGAAAGGGCTTTATAATAAATTAAAAGAAAATCGTAACGAAAAATATAACATTTTGACTTTTTCTACAATAGATAAAGATGCTACGATTTATTATGATAATTCAAACGAATATATATATTATCAAAATAAAAAATTATTCTCAATAAAAAACATAAAATTATTTGGTAGGCATAATGTGGAAAATATACTCGCTTCCGTTTTGGTATCTTTGAAAAATAATATTCCCGTTAAATATATAGAAAACGCAGTAAATAATTTTAATGGAATCGAACATAGATTGGAATTGGTTGCCATAATAAATAATGTCATGTATATTAACGATTCAAAAGCTACTTCTATGAATGCTGTAATGAGCGCTTTAAAATCGTTCGACAAAAATATAATTCTGATAATGGGCGGAAGAAATAAAAATATAGATTTCAGTCCTTTAAATGAGATTATAAAAGATAGAGTAAAAAAACTTATTCTTACAGGCGAGGCTGCCGAATCTTTAAACGATATGATAGACGGCGATAAAAAAATAATAGAAGACAAGAAAATAATAATCAAAGATTTTACGGATGCTTTCAATTACGCTTCTTCTTTTGCGATTGAAGGCGATATAGTTTTGCTCTCACCGGGATGCGCAAGTTTCGACTCTTTTGAAAATTACGAAGAGAGAGGAAAATATTTTAAAAGTTTGGTTTATAAATTAAATAATAATTGTTAATTTAACGATTAAAAAATTAAGTTAATTTTTATAAATGCCGATTCCGATAGTAGATAATATAAAACATAATAAGTTAGTAAAACCTCTTCTTATAAATTTTAAAATACAATTTTCAAATTTTAGATAAAAACAATAATAAAAAATAATAAAGCAATTTTAAATTATTACGAAAATAAAAAAGAACGATTATATTTTTTGGCGACTTGAAGTCGTAAGGAGATAAAAATGAGAGTTACAGAACAAGCCCAATTTAACAGAACGGTTAGCGTTATAAAAAGAAATTATGCGGAATTGGAGGCTTCTCAAACGAGATTGTCTACGGGACAAAGGGTGCAGTATCCTCATCAAAATGTTACTTCTACCATCAATTCGATTTATTATAGAACTAGAATGTCATCTTTGAATAGATATCAAAATAATATTATAGACGGAAAAGAGAGATTAAATATAGCTCATGATTCTATGGGTTCTATAACTCAAGCTTTAACTAGAGCGAGAGATTTAGCGGTTCAAGGAGCGAATGGCACTTATTCTGCGGAAGACAGAAGCAAAATGGCTATGGAAATAGAAGAAATGATTGAAAGAGTTTACGATATTTCAAAGACTCAAAGCAAGGGAGAGTTTATATTTTCGGGAACTAGTGTAAAAACCGAACCTTTCAGAGCTTTTTATTCGCATGACGATAAGGCTGGACGCTCAATAATAAAATCCGTTATGTATGAAGGAGACGCCAACAAACAAAATAGGGAAGTGGAAAACGGACAATATATAAATGTTGGAACTCCGGGCAATTATATATTTTGGGGAACAAATATGGAAATAATGTCTACTAAAGACGCTTCCAATTATATAGCCTCCGAAAATCAGGATATTATGATAGACGATATTACCGTTAATATTAAACAAGGCGACAATATCGAAGCTATAGTTCAAAGAATAAACGATGAGAACGGAAATGTCAGAGCGAGTATCGGAGATTTAAGAGGCGGCGCTAAAGTAATACAATTAAGAACTTCAACTCCTCATAAAATACTTTTACAAGATTTGGCGGGAGGAACGGTTTTGCAGGATATAGGATTAGTTAGAGCGGGAGCGGGAAATACTTACGAAAATAATTACGAACCGAGCGCTTTGATAACGGGAAAATCCATATTTGAAACTTTAATATATTTAAGAGACGCTATGCTTAACGACGATGTCAGAGCGATAGGAAGCGAAGCGTTGGGCTATATAGACAGCGCTATAGACAATGTCACAACAGTTCAGGCTAACGCTTCTTCAAAAGTGACAAGATTGGATATGGGACTTACGAATTTTGAAGACCAAAAATTGGCGATAGAAGAGGCTTTAGCAAAAAATGAAAATATAGATTATGCCGAAGAGATTGTAAATTTTAATATGTGGCAATACGCTCATAACGCTTCTTTGCAAACAGCGGGAAAATTATTGGGCAGAACTCTTTTGGATTATTTAAGATAATAAATTTTTATTAAAATTTTCTTTTATTTGATAAATTATTTAATAAATCTAGTTTGAGAAATTGGTTTTAAAAAATTTAATTTTAAGGAATTTAATTTATGCCTGAAATAGAATCTAGAATATTAGGAAAAATAGAAGTTTCCGACAAAACTCTTTATCATCTCAACGGAAGTATTTTGGCTTTCGAAGATTATGACGAGTTTTATCTTGTAAATATGGATAACGAAGGAACTTTTAAAATCCTTCAATCAAAGGACGATAAAAATATATGTTTTATACTTATAGACCCTTTTTTGATATTTAAAGATTATCAACCTGACATACATGACGAAGATATAAAATCATTGAGTATAGAAAGCGAATCGGATATATATTTACTCGCTATAGTAAGCATTCCGAAAAGTGGCTTAAAAGATATGACCGCCAATCTTATAGCTCCGATAGTTTTTAATATAAAAAATCATAAGGCTAAACAATGCGCCGCTTTAGGAGATAAATATAACACGAAACATTTTATACTCTCCGAAGACGATAATAGAAGACAATAATAAGGAAAAATAAAATATGCTTGTGCTTTCTAGAAAAATTAATCAGAGTATAGTCATCGGAGACAATATAGAAATAATGTTAGTCGATATAAGAGGCGACCAAATTAAACTTGGAATAAACGCCCCGAAAAATGTTAAAATTTTCAGAAAAGAAGTTTACGAAGAAGTAAAGAATCAGAATGTAGAAGCGTCTAAATCAAGCATAGAAGAATTAAATATTTTAAGTTCTTTCGTCAAAAAGAAATTGGAAAATAATAAATAATTTAATTATTGTTATTAGTTTTATAATAATTATCAGTAATAACAATAATTTCATCTTTTATTTCTAAAGTATCTTCTGGATTCGGATTTAATTTAATTATATTATCTCTTTTATATCCTATAACAATTTCTTTTCTATTTAATGAATCAAGATATATGTCTTTAAATATTTTAGAAATATTATTTAAAGATTCGTATTTCTTTATTATTATATCTTTACCATTTTTACTTAATAATCCATTAAATAAATATAACATATCTGGATTAAATGCTGCATGAGCCATAAGCATACCTATTAAGTTTCCGCTTACTATAAAATCTCTAATATCATCGGAACGAATTAAATCTCTATTTTCTATAGAATTTATTAATGATAATACAGGAATATGATGATTTTCTTTTTTAATAACTTGCCGTATTATTAATAGTATATTTATAGCTTTTACATCTATTTCAATATCTGCAGATATTAATAGTAGTTTT
>CAZRYV010000083.1:0-8961 GCA_964604385.1 uncultured Brachyspira sp. | reverse complement strand
AACAAAAAGAGGATGCCCGAAGACATCCCCTTTTGAGTTAATCACAAAACTTTTTTAATCTTTATTTTCCAATATATATAAAGGTTCTAGCATTTTCGCCTCCAAACCATATCTTTAAAGAACCATCTTCTGAAAATAAAGCAGTTCCGTTATTTTTGTTATCAGTTTCATTTACGAGATTAAATTCATGCGTATATTCCCCATTCCCATCTTTCTTAAAGTAGTTACTGTTTATTCTATATTTTTTACCATCTAATTCAAATCCACCACCTTCATTACCTGGATGCACGATTGTAATCGTTTTATCGCCATTAAATTCTTTAAACCTCATACCTATAAACTGTTTACCGGTGTCAAAATTATTTATCTGCGGGAATGTGGGAACTGTTGGAGTTTGTCCAGGAACAGAAGGTTTAACTTCAGGCGCAGGAACTTCGATAAAATCTTCTGTATCGCTAAAGTCAGCAGGAGCCGTTGCTTTAGCCGAACAAGAGATACCCATTATTGCTACCATAATAGCGATGCCTATTAGATAGAATAATCCTTTCTTTTCTTTTCTTTTCATGTTGTTTAATATTTGTGTCATAATAATGACCTCCTTTTAATTAATGTTTCTATACATAAGATAAGATTTTTTTTGCAATCGTCAAGTATTTTTTTTATTTTTAGTTAAATAATTTATAATAAAATTTTATCTCTTTGTTAGCGTAAGCGTGACAATCGTTTAATATGAATTAATTGACATTTATTATTAGTAAAGTTATTATAATAATATTCCATTTATTTTTAAAGATTATTTTTAAAGAGGATAAATTATGAAGTATATAACCTTAAAAAATTCAAATAAAATTTCAAAAAATAAAATTTCAAAATTGTTTTTTTTATTTTTGGTTTTTATCTTTTTTTCAACTTGTTCTGACGATAAAAGTAATGTCTCTCAAACGGAAAGAGGCGGAGCTTTGATAGATAAAATAATATTTGATGTCAGAACCGATATGACTATAGCGATTAAAGATGTGGCGGAAGGCAAAGCCGATTTGATGGCAAGCGGTATAGACGGAAGCGTTTATTTATCGTTGGAGAAAAAAGATTTGGAAAAATTGGAAACTTATGCCGTTCCTTCGGGCACTTGGTCTTTGCTTTTTAATCCCGTTCCAAATAAAGCGCCTTATACCGTAGCGGCGAAAGACGGAAAAACTTATTTTAATCCTTTGGCTATAAGAGAAGTAAGATATGCTATGAATTTTTTAATAAACAGAAAAAAACTTGTGGACGAAATTTTAAAAGGAGCGGGAGAACCTTCTTTTACTCAAGCGACTCCGGGACAGCCGGGAACTTATAGATATAATTTAATACCTTTAAGAATGGGAATGACTGAAAACGGAAACGAAGAGAAAGCGATTAACGATATTAATAAGGCTATGGAAACCGCCGCAAATTTGCCCGAAAACAGAGGAAAATTAATTAAAGAAAACGGATGGTGGAAATATAATAACGAAATAGTGAGTATAAAATTCGTTATAAGAGTGGACGACCCGAGCGGAAGATTGCCCGCAGGAAACGCCATTTCCGATTTAATAGAAAAAACGGGCATAAAGGTAGAAAAACTTTTATACGACAGAAACAAATCGTCTCAAGTAGTATATTTATCCGACCCTAAAGATTATGAATGGAATATATTAACGGAAGCTTGGGGAGCGGGAGCGACGAGAGCTTGGTGGGATGTAATTTTAAGACAAATGTATGTGAGAGAAGGAAATTATATGCCCGGAGGAAATGTGGCTGAATTTTGGAATTACGACAATCGAGAAGCCTCTAGAATAAGCGATAAAAATTATAACGGATATTTTTTAACTTCGGAAGAATATTGGGAAGGAAACATTCGTTTGCAGGAGATTGGTTTGCAAGACGCCGTTAGAATATATTTAAACGCTCAAACTCAATTTTTTGTTGCAAATAAGGAAAGATTCAACAGAAGAATGCTTTACGGAGTGGGAGACGGAATAAACGATTGGTCTATAAGAAGCGCCGATGTAAAACCGAATAGAAGAGGAGAGAAAATTTTAAGAGTTCTTCAACATTCCGCTCAAGGCTCTTTATTTATGGCTCCTTGGGACCCTGTGGGAGTTGGAGGTTTTTCGGATGCATATTCGGGAATAATAATCGGACCTTGTAGCGATTCTGGTTCTACATTCGAATCTCCTTCTACGGCTAAAGATATATTTAGACTTGGGGAGATAGACACAAATACTGTAAAAATCGGAGTGGTTGCAGGACGGGACGGAATCCCCGTTGGCACTGTAGATGTTCCTAAAAACGCAGTAATGTTTAATCCGTATACTCAAAAATGGGAGGAAGGTTTAACGATTATAAGCAAAGGCGGAAATGTGGAATATAAAAAATCCGACAATTTGAAAGCCTATATAAAATGCGATTTCAAACCAAAATATTTTAAATGGCATCATGGAATAGAATCTTCTTTGGCAGATTTAATGTATTCGAGCGTGTTTATAGCGAATATAGTAACTAAAACAAACGATAGCGACAAATATTACGATTCGGCTATGGCTGGAAGATATGCGCCCGCTATGGACGGAGCCGTTGGTAGCGTCCTAAACGAAGACGGAAGTTTTACGCTTTACGGAAATTATTATTTTCCTATGGATATGGACAGACAACTTGCGACAGTTTCCGTTAGTCCTAAAATAGGAAATCCAAACAGAAATACCGTAATTCCTTTTGAAATAAACGAAGCGATAATGAAATTGGTTTTGGAAGGTTCGAAATCGGGAAATGTTTATACAATCTCTCAAGACCAATCTCTTACGGCAATCGATGTTAAAAATCCTACTTGCGTATCGGATATAAAAGAAAAATTAATAGAAATGAGAGATTCAAAATATATACCGATTGGAATAGAAATGTGGATAAACGAAGAAGAAGCTGTAAAAAGATATCAGGCGGCTATAGATTTTATCGATAAATACGGACATGCATATATATCTAACGGACCTTTCTTTATATCTAAAATAGACGCTAGAGCGAATTATATAGAGCTTTCGGCATTTAAAGATTATTCGTCAACTGCGGAATATTGGATAGAAAAATTATCGACAAAAATGACAAAAATAGAAGATATCGATATGCCTTCTATAGCGAATAAAAACGAAGACATAAATATTGACATATATGTTTCTTCCTATGATTATCCTAATAATAATTTGGAACTTCCAGATTCGGATACCAAAGTTAAAGTTTTGCTTCAATTACAAAGAGGCGGAGAGATTGAATATAACGCTAATTTGGAAGGCGAGATTTTCAAACTTACTATACCGAAAGAGGATTTGACAAATTTGCCCGTGGGAGAATATATTATAGTAATAGAATCTTTTATAGCGGATGAAAGTCCTTCTATAGAAACGAGAAGTTTTGTTTTAAGATAGATTTTTTTGATAAAATTTTATTATAATTAACATAATATTAAATAATTCCAAAAAATATTTAAATTTTATTAAAAAAATATCATAATTTTCCAATAAATTAAAAATAAATTAAAATAAAAAAATAAAAATTTTTATATAAAATTTATTGACTATTTAAAAATAATTGTTATCTTATTAGTGTAGGGTTTTGGTAAACCAAAAAATTACTTTATTAATGGAGGTATCTTATGGCAAAGAGATATTCAAAACTTAATTTAAGAGGATTGTTATTTTTAACATTAATAGCGATAGTAGCGTTTGCAAGTTTTAGCGCTTGTAAGAAAAGGAATCAAACGCCGTCCAATTACAGTTATGAAGTTGATGCGCCAACGGGACCGGTAGATGAAAATGGCGATATAATCATAATAACTAATTGGATTACAAATAATATAGTGGCTACCAACACAGAATACGAATTTATAACAAACGATATAGCCGTATGGGGTGAAATTTATGTAACCAATTATGTTACGAATATCATAAAGGGCGAAACTGTAATCAAGACTAATTATGTTTATGTAACGAATACCTTTACAGAAACTACGAATATTATTAATGTAGTGCCTGATACTAATAATTATGTTTCAAAATGGCATTCAAGCACTATGTATAGAGTTTACGCTCCGTTTGCGGGAGTGGGAGCCGAAGGCGATTGGAAATATACCAATTTGTCATATCTCGATACCAAAGGATTAAGCGAATGGTGGAAAAGAGTTATACATAGATACGCTTTCGAGGGCGGAAACGAATTTTATATAAGCAATCCTTATGATTATAACGGAAGCTCATATTTCTATTTTGACAACAATATGAATATTCGTTGGAGTAAGAGACCTAACGATATAGCGAAAAAATTTGTTCAAGGCTTGATAGTTCAGTATAGAGGCGGCGCTTATGAAGGAGCTTACGCTATAGCCGGACTTTATCAGTTAAATAATAGTTCTGCCACGATGAGAGGTTGGGGAAATGACGGAGTTAACTTGCTTCAAGGATATTATGTAAGAAAAAATAGAAGCGCTAGCGAATACGATATAGTGGTTTTGAATACGGGACATGTTATAGACGGACGACATTACGGTTTCCAAATATACGATACGAGTATCAGCACCGCTTATGGATGGAAAAATCCATTTAAAGAACAAAGACCTGAATATTATATGTCAAAGATTACGCTTGTTTTAGATTTGTGGAAAAACTTGAGACCGTATCCTATAGAACAGCAAAATATGCAATTCAAATACGGAAAAGTATACAGACCTAACTAAAGAGTTTGAGGAGATTCGATTCTTTATTATAGTCAAGAGGCTTGCCGAAATGCGAGCCTCTTTTTTATATCCTTTTTCAATTTATTTTAATATTTATTTTAATTTAATAAATTTAAATGACTATAAAGATAACTAAAAAAAATTAAAATCGTTTGCAAATATACATAATATATGATATAATACGATATGCTTTATAATATAAATAATTTTATATCTAATTCCTCTTGGAAATATATTTTTTATGGGCTTGATATAATTTTAGTCGCGAGTTTATTTTATCTCGTATATATATTTGTTTACAATACGAGAGCCTACAGCGTAGTATCGGGTTTTATAACATTATTTTTCATTACTTTTATGGCGAGAGTATTCGGACTTACCACATTGTCTTGGATATTCGATAAATTTTTTCAAGTGGGACTTATAGCGATAGTCGTTTTATTTCAAGCGGAGATAAGGCATGGTTTAAGAATATTGGGCGGAAGAGCTTTTTTCAAAAAATCGTTTGGTTATGACGAAAACAATATACAAAAAATATTAAGCGCCGCTTTTAATTTATCATATAAAGGGCATGGAGCTTTAATAGTGTTTCAGAAAAATATTTCTCTTCACTCTCTAATCGACCGAGCGATAAAACTAAACGCCGATATATCAATAGAACTTATGGAAACGATATTTTTTAAGAATAATCCAATTCATGATGGAGCGGCGATAATAATGGAAAATAAAATTGCAGCCGCAAGTGCATATTTGCCTTTAACCGAAATGGAACCAAAAATAAAAAACAGAAGATTAGGAACGAGACATAGAGCCGCTCTCGGAATATCAGAACAAACGGACGCCGTTATATTGGTGGTATCAGAAGAAACGCAAAGTATTTCTATAGTTCATAACGGAATATTGGAATACGATTTAAATAGAGACGAATTATATGTGAGACTCGGAGAACTTTTGGAAATAAAATGATTGTAAAAAATAAAAAAATATGAAAGATAAAAAAGACAAAATGAAAAATAAAATAAGAAATAATAAAAACAAAATAAAATTTATAAAATTCGATTATAAAAAAGCTTATAGTTTTATAACCAAAAAATTTCATATAAAACTTTTATGTTTAATAATGGCTTTTATATTGTTTTTTTATGTCCGTTATCAGCAGGAATTTTCTAAAGATTATATAGCAAAATTAGATATAATAAATATTCCTTCAAAACTCTTAATAGCAAATAATATTCAGGAAAATATTACGGTAACCGTTAGAGGATTCAGAGACAATAAACATGAATATCCTATGGAATTTTCTGCTTATATAGATTTAACGAACGCTCAAAAAGGAAGCAATTTTTATAAAGTTAATTTGTCGGAAGAGCGAGATTATAATAATTTGAATATTATTATAACTCCAAATAGAATACCGATAGTTTTGGACGAATTGATATATAAAACCGTTCCTATACAAGCGGCTACTATCGGAGCGACATCTTTAGGTTTGAATATAGACGATATTAAAGTAAATCCTACAAATGTTATAATTTCGGGACCAGAAAATTTAGTTTCTTCAATTAATAAAATTAGCACAGTTCCTTTAGATTTAACCGACAGATATTTGGATTTTGCGACAAGGTTGAGACTTAATTTCCCTAAAAATATAAAATCGGATATTTCGATTGTTGATGTTAATGTTTTCTTTAATAAAGATACGGAAAAAATAGAGTTTAACGACATAGTGATTAATATAAATAATTTGGACAGCCGTTTAAATATAAAATCGGACAATCCTTTAATAGTTCAAAAATTAGTGTTGGAAGTTAATAAAAGTCTTATTACAAACATATCGGAAAACGATTTGTCTTTATATTTGAATCTAAAAAATATAACGAATGCGGGAGTTTATTCGAATATATCCGTAGAAGTCAATATTCCTACTTATGCAAAATTGTTAAATATAGAGCCTTCTTTTTTCGATATAGAAACCGAAAATAGATAAATAAACAGATAAACAAAATGATAAAATTTATAAAATTCGGCGATATAATTATTTTTATTTCAATTATTGCTTTTTCTTTTTTTTACGCTAAAAAACTTATAAAAAATAATAAAAGTTCGAAGGTTATAATAGAATCTTACAATAAATCTTTAAGATTCGATTTAAATAACGAAATGGAAATTATTGTCGATGGGTTATTAGGAGAATCGAAGATATTGATAAAAGACAATCATATAGAATTTTTAGAATCTCCCTGCCGAGACAAATTATGCATTAAGGCGGGAATTTTAAAAAATGCTCCTTTGATATGCATGCCAAACGGAATAATCGTTAGATTTGAAAATAATTTTGAAAACGATATTGAAATAGATTCCATTGTTCAGTAGTTTAATAATTTGGCGGTAAAGATTATGACTGTTTTTGAAAATATAAAATACAACAAAGGCAAAAGAAGAATATACGATATAATATTTTTTGCTTTTCTTTCTTCTTTTATAGCCGCTTTAGAAAATATGTTTCCTCGTCCGATTCCTTATTTCAGAATAGGATTCTCTTTTATAATTATAATAATGGTATTGGATTCTTTCAAATTAAGAGAGCTAATTTTTCTTATTCTTATAAAAAATGTGTCCGTAGCGATAGCTTTCGCCTATATATTTACTCCGCCTTTTTATCTTGGATTATGCGGCGGTATAGCGTCAGTAATCGTTATGAAACTTATGCGATATTTCAAAAATGTTTTTTCGTTTTTTGGAATAAGTTTGGCGGGAGCGATGACAAGCAATTTGTCGCAGGCTTTTTTATCAAAATTTTTATTTAATCTCCACGATATAAAATTTTTAATAGTTCCCGTGCTTATACTTTCTTTAATAACGGGAAGCGTAGTCGGAATAATAACTATATTTTTATTTAAATATAATGATAGATAATTGATAAAGAATTAAATTTTTATTTCTATTAAATTTGTTCTGTTAAATTTATTCTAAATTTGTTCCGTAAAACTTGACAAAATAATATTTTATTGTATAATTGATTTATTATGTTATGTAAGTTTTTATCTTATAATATCTTGACAGTCAACAGTCAACAGTCAACAGTCAACAGTCAACAGTCAACAGTCAACAGTCAACATTAAGTTTAAATAATTTTTCATATCGTTTAAAATTATTTAACTTCCTATTAAATAATTTCAATCGGTATGTATTATGAATGTAGTTATAATACATACGGGATTTGCAAAATATTTAATTTATGTTTTAAAACAAATAAAAAGAACTAATCCATATTCCAAAATATTTTTAATATCTGACAAAAATTATAAAAAATATTCTCAATATTCGACTTTCATTGACATATCTAAAATTTCAAGCGAAGAAGCGAAAAGTTTTAAAGAAAAATATATTCATCTTGGGAAAAGCGACCCTAATTACGAAATGTTTTGTATGTTAAGATGGATTTTATTAAGAGATTTTATGAGAGAATATAATATAAACGAATGCCTGCATATTGACAGCGACATATTAATATTTTCCGATTTGGAAAACGCTTTGAAACATTTTTCAGATTATAAAATATCTTTGGCTCATAATTTGGCTTTGACTATGTATATTAAAGATATAGAAATTTTAAATGAATTTTCAAAATATTTATTATTTAAATATACAAACGAAACCGAAATAAATAAATTAAAAGATATGTATTATAAAAGCGACAGAGTCAATAACGGAGTTGCTGGAAGCGTGTCGGATATGGATATTTCGAGAGAATTTTTTTCGAATATAAAAGAACCTGTTGGGAATTTAAGCCATATAATAAACGATTCTATTTTCGACTCGGCTATAGTTTATGGCGCTCCCGAATTTGAAATGTTAAAGAAAGGAAAATACGAATTTAAGAAAATATTTTTTGAGAATAAAATTCCTTTTTGTAATTTTATATTAAACGGCGAAAATAAAAAAATTAAATTTCATTCTTTGCATCTTCTTACTTGGACAAAATTATATATCAAAAAATTATACGACTATAAAGATTTAGATTTTAATCCTTATTTTATAAACATATACAGAGAGATTACGGCATTCAAATCTAAAATAAAAAAAAATTTTAAAAAGAGATAATAAAAATTACTATAATTAAAATCGGTTTACAAATTTGACATAAATAATTTTTATGATAATATTATTATATTTTATTATTTAATTTAAAGTTTTTCGATTTCGTCTATACT
>CAZRYV010000082.1:6057-8994 GCA_964604385.1 uncultured Brachyspira sp. | reverse complement strand
TATCAAACATAATCAAAATTTACAAGTCGCATAAATATCTCGAATTTTATCTTGCAAATAAATCGTCCGCTCGATAACCGCTATAACTTTAATCAAATGTTTAATGTCATTTAAAGTAAAAATTTTTCTCGCATTGGTATTTATTTATATGATATAATAAAGAGATTGTTAATTAAAATTCTTCAGGTAAAAATATATTTCCGCCTTCTTTTAATCTTATGCGTATTCCTTCTTCGGACACTTGAAATAAATTTGCTAATTCAGATGCATTTGTTATATCTTTAATCAATAAATCTCTTAATAATTTAAGCGGAATTAATATCTCAGAAGCCAATCTATTAGCTTGTTTTTCATATACATTAGAAAGTCTGCTACGATACATTACGCCTGCTTTAATATCTGTTAGATTACCATTTAAATCATTATCAATAATATCTTTATGCAATATAAAATGGGCTATTTCATGTGCTATAGTAAATCTTTGTCTATTTTTATTATCTTTTTCATTAACATATATAACATATTTGTCATCTTTTTTTAAGATAGCGCCAGATATATTATTCTTAAAAGGAGTGGAATAAACGACAATTCCTAAATCATTTGCTAATTTTACAATAGGAACAGGATAATTAGATTGATTAGATTTTATAATATTATTAAAATTTTCCAAAACTGTCATCTGTCATTTCTCCTTTTTCTTTTTTATTTATTAATTTTTTAGTTTCTTCTTCACCCTTTTTTATATCTAATTCTATATCTGATTGTTCTTGCTATTATTTGGTTTTATATTTATTAAATAATTAATCTGTTTTTTTGTTTCATCAATAGATTGTTTATGTTCAACTAATATTTTATCTACTTCTTTTAATTTATCTCGTATAGTTGTAAAATTAAAATATGCTGCTATTACTATACCAACTCCTATAACTGCGATAAATGCCTGTAATACTCCAATATTAAGAGATAATACACCTATACTTTTTTCATTACTAATTTGATTCACTATAGAATTTATTATAAATCCAATATTAAAAAAATATTTTATATTTATAATCACGGATATAAGAATAATAATCAATACAATAAAACAAAATGCAATTATTAATAAATATAAAGTATTTTTAGCAAATTCTCTAACTTTTTCCATAAAAATATTTTCGTATTTTTAATTAATAAATTTTAAACATTAAAATATTGTCGTGTTTATTTTTTTCTATAAATCTTGATTCTAATATAACGATATTCTAATCGAACGCTTTGCCTACGAAAATTGTATTTTTTTGACTTATATTTCATTTCAATCTCCTATTATTTTTGCATTTACACAAATATTATAAATGTAATTAAAAAAAATCAAATTAGCTATTTAAACAAATTCCTATTTAATTCTTCTACAAAATATTCAATAGGTTTTAAGTCCGATAATTGCAAAGTCAATTTATAATTAACTGAATTACCGGGATTCATTGCTACAAGTTGCCTTTCTTTATCATTTACTTTCAAAAAATATCTTCTCTTTTTATGATTATAAGAAATTTTATCTTTTATTATTAGATAATAGGCTTTTTGATGAGTTAATCCAATTAATATAATATAATCATAGTTGTAAGCGGGATTTATTCCATTAAATTGAAAGCTATTATTTTTTAATCCTTTTCTTGCGGTTTTTATTTCGATTTTAATTCCGTTTGATAAAATATCATATTCATCATGAATTACTTCTTGTTTATTGTCTATTGAAATATTTTCTTCTATAAATATAGCTTTTACAAATTCTTCTCCTATTTGTCCAATAGCGTTTCCTTCAAAATAATCTATTTTAGAAAAAATACCTTCGTTATCTTTTGAAGAGCGTATTTCGTTATACTTATCTTCAATTAAATTTTGTAATATTTTATTTATATTCATTTTCAAACCCCTTATCTTCCAACAATTTATAAATATGCGATTTGCCTATATGTCTGCATCCGTTTGTGGCAACACTCGAATATTTATTCCAATCTGCAGTTTTAAATGTAGCGTCCAATTTTTCTATAGTTCTGTCGTTTTTAGTCGTGTATATAATCGCTATTCCGCTTTTATATTTTACCGAATCAAAATCCTCAACCACATTAATGTTTTTAAAAAAAGTCGAAGAGAGATAATAATTCGCTTTTTTATTAAAAATCCATTCTTTGCCGCATTCTCTGTTTTTTGCCAATGAAACCGTCACAACTTTAAGCAAATTATTAAACGGTTCGGCTTTCTCTTTTTGATTATACCAACAGAATTCTTTTTTTAAATTGTTTTTTGAATCATTATGATTTTTACTCCATATTTGAAAACAGCATTTTATATCTTTCGCTTTATTTCCGATATAAAATGAATTTTCGGGCAGAACTTCTTCGTATAATAAATTAAAATCTTTTACTCGATACCTTATCGAACCTTTCCCAAAACTTTGAAAAAACATAGGAAGTATAAAAGCGACAAATTCGGCTTGTTTGGAATGTTCTATAAATTTTAAAGCCAAAACTCCGCGATGTCCGAAAGGAGGATTTCCTATAACTATCAAAGGTTTTTCGGGAAGTTTATAATTTAAATAATCGGACAATATCGTATCGTATTTTGTTTGTTTTATATCTATTCCTATTTTATTTTTTGGAAGCAGTTTATAAAAACTTCCGTCTCCTACGCTCGGCTCTATCCAAGTATATTTATTTATATCTTCGTATTTTGAAATAATTTCGCATGTTTTTTTATATAATCGTTCGGATATTTCGGGTTTTGTAAAATATTCGTCAAAATAATTTTTAGAATTTGACTTCATTATATTTCCGTTTACATATTTTAATTTCATTTTTAATCCGTCAAAAATTACTGTAAAAATATTCTATAATAATTTATTCGTTATGTCAAATTGAGTTAATAAATCGGTTATTAAATATTTTTTATTTT
>CAZRYV010000082.1:0-5957 GCA_964604385.1 uncultured Brachyspira sp. | reverse complement strand
TTTATTTTTTTTATTAAATTTAAAATTAAAATTTAAAGTCAAATTTTTATTTATTTTAATTTTTTATAAAATTTTTTAATTGAATTTTTACAAATTTATAAATCATAAAAAATTATAATTTATAAATGAGACAAATATTCTGTCACTTTCATGGCGGCTATCGCTCCTTCTCCCACAGCGTTTGCAACTTGTCTAACGGGTTTTAATACCGAATCCCCGCATGCAAATACGCCTTCAATATTTGTAGACATAGTAGCCAAATCGACTTTTATCTGTCCCGCTTGCGTCATATCGAGTCCCGTATCTTTTAAGAATTCCGTAGCGGGTTGTTGTCCCACGAATACGAATATTCCGTCAACTTCTTGCTCATGAATTTTATTATCCAAAACATTTTTTATTTTTACGCTCGAAACTTTTTTGTCTCCGCAAATTTCTTCTATAACGGAATCCAAAACATATTCCACTTTTCCCGTATCGGTTAGATGCTTAACATTTATTGCATCCGCTCTAAATTCTTTTCTTCTGTGAATCAAATATATTTTATTTACAAATCTAGTTAAAAAATAAGATTCATCAAAAGCACTGTTTCCTCCGCCGACAACTGCCACAGTTTTGTTTCTGTAAAAAGCTCCATCGCAAGTAGCGCAATATGAAATGCCTCTTCCTGAAAATTTTTCTTCGCCTTCCGCTCCCAATTTTTTAGGAAAACCTCCCATAGCCAATATTATGCTTTTCGTTTTATAGGATTTTCCATCCGCAGTAAATAAAGTTTTTATTTTATCGTTAATATTTTCAACTTTTACGATTTCATCATATTCTATAGGATTTTTTGAAAATTTTTCGGCATGCTTTTGCATTCTATCGACAAGCTCGAACGAACTTATCTCTTCAGGAAATCCCAAATAATTTTCAATGGTGTCGGTATTCATCATCTGTCCGCCCGCTCCTCTTTTTTCTACAAGCAAAGAATTTGTTAAAGCTCTTCCCAAATATAACATAGCGGAAAGTCCTGCAGGTCCTCCTCCGACTATAACTGAATCATATATATTATTAGACATAATTTAATCTCCTTTTTTATTTAATTTTTCAATTTAATTTTAATTTAATATAGTTTATTATATAGCATTAAATGTAAACAGTCAAATATTTGTTTTATTACTAAAACTTTATTTAATTTAAAATAAAGATTAAATAAATATTTAAATACTCTTTTTACTAGAACTTTCTGAAATGTTTATTTATATATGCTATTATTTCGCTCGTATTTGCTATTTCTCTCGAAGAATTACCCACTCTTATAAAGAATTTTTCCTCTTTTGCGCCCTGTTTATTCGTTATTTTTGTGTATATCGGTTTATTGCTCTTATTAATATAAACTATGCATATATCTTTTTCATCTTCTTCAAGAAAATCTATTCTTATAGATTCTGCTGAAAAAGAATTTCCATAATATGTTTCTATGAGGGTTCTTAAATGAAGTTCAAAAAAATCCTTATTTCCCTGTTTCAAAGTCGAATAATCGTCTTCCAAACCTTTAATTTCTCCGTTATCGGAAATTCCTATAAATAGTCTTCCGCCTTCTGCGTTTGCAAAAGCCGCTATCGATTTCATTACGGTTTCTTCCAAAGATTTATTTATTTTCTCGGTATAAGTGTCGTATCTTAAAGTAGATTTAAACTCAACAGCCGTATTTTCGCCTTCCTTAATAATTTTCTTTATGTCTATATGATTTACGATTAAATCTTCTACTATTCTTATATAATGAGTCGCAAGAGCTATTATAATCACTATTACTATAATAATAAATAAAATAAATATTAAAATTGCCGGAATTTGTATTCTGCTTATTAACGCTTTTTCGGGTATTATTATTCCTATTTGATTCGTATTGTTTGCAACCGTAAAAAATCCGTTATAACCCCAATAACTTTTATTATTATAAGAAATTTTTAATATATCTTCTTTCGTTTCGGAGAATTTTTCGGTTAAAATATTTGCAATTTCCATATAATCGGACGGTTCTTCGTTGGTAGTAGCTTCGGATATCGGAAAAGTTATTTTGCTGTTTCCCGTTTCCAAATAAGCGTATATATCTTTAATATCGTTTATGTCTATTTCTTTTAAATTAATATCGAATAAGGAATTATATTCAAAAGCTATATCGTCGCTTGCAATATAAAGCAAATGAATATAAGGCATATTGTTTCTTACATAAAAAGAATCTATGCTAATCTGCTCGAACGGTATAAGCGAATATCTGTTATCTTCCTTATTTGTCACTATATGCCCGACTACTTTATAACCGCTTCCCTCTTTCGTTATTGACATATAACTATTTCCAAACCGCATAGCCGCATTTTCGATAAAATTATGTTTAGGAAAAAAATTCGTAATTAAAACTTTATACACATCGGGAGCCTGTTCTATAGTGTCGAATATTGGAGTCATCTGCATCGAAAAATAATAAGTGGGATAATAAATTTTAGAATATTCTTCAACCACTCCGTTTTTTACATCTTGGAATAAAGATTTAAAAAGAAATTTCACGGGTATCGGACTTCTGATTTGAAAGTATATTAAAACTAATACGGCTATGAATAATATCGCTATAATCACATCCCTCAATATTTTATTTCTTAATTCCGATTTTGAGAGAAATCTTCCTGATACAACTTTCATACCATATCCATTGCCTTATAGTATTAGTAATTTTTTTGTAATAATATCACAGTATATAATATATATCAACCTTTAGATATAAAAATAGTTAAAACCCGCATTTATATTCGAATAAAAGAAAGAAAATTCTATAAATCAAATTTTCATTGACAAAAAATAATTATGTAATAGTATATATAAAACAATTTTACTTTATTTTAATTTTTATATTTTTAATAATATCTTTGATTTAAAATAAATTTTGTAAAATAGGTTTTGAAATTAAAAAGGTTTTTTATATATGCTTTATCAAATTTTTTATCCTTTGAGAGAAATTTTTTTTGGATTTAATATATTTAGATATATTACCTTCAGAACGGCGGGAGCGGTTGCAACCGCTTTAATTTTGGTTTTTATGTTTGCTCCTAATATAATAGAAAAATTGAAAAAACTGAATTTCGGACAAGTAGTAAGAGAAGACGGTCCCGAAAGCCATTTTGCAAAAACGGGAACTCCAACGATGGGCGGTTTATTTATAGTGGGAAGCATATTGATAAGCGTTTTATTATGGGGAAAATTAGATAATATTAAAATAATACTTTTAACGGTTTCATTAATAATACTTTCTATAGCCGGTTTTTTGGACGATTTTCTTAAAATAAAATATAAAAATTCAAAAGGATTGTCGGGCAAATATAAAATATTTTTTCAGATTTTTGTCGGAGCGATAATAGGAATATATTTATATTATTTTGACAAATCCACTTTTTTAATGTCATTCGAACTTAATAAATCGGCGGGAGTTTTTGAAACTGTAAAAGTCGCTCAAGTTCCTTCTTCCACATTATTTTTACCTTTTTTTGACAGTTTCTATATTGACTTAAAAATTCTTTATATTCCGTTTGCAATTTTTGTAGTCGTTAGTATGAGCAACGCCGTCAATTTAACGGACGGTTTAGACGGACTTGCGATAGGGCTTTTAATAATAATGTCTGTGGCTTTAGCGGTTTTATCGTATGTATCGGGAAACTCTCTCGTAGCGACATATTTAAGAATACCGTTTATATCGGATGCGGGAGAGGTTACGGTATTTGTCGGAGCCTTGATAGGCGCAGGACTCGGATTCTTATGGTTTAACGCTCATCCCGCTCAAGTTTTTATGGGAGATGTTGGCAGTTTGTCTCTCGGCGGAGTTTTGGGAATCATAGCCTTATTTATAAAACATGAATTACTTTTGATTATTATCGGAGCGGTTTATGTGGCGGAAGCCTTCAGCGTGGTTTTGCAGGTATTTTATTATAAAATGTTTAAAAAGAGAATTTTTAAAATGGCGCCTCTCCATCATCACTTTGAAAAATCGGGATGGAAAGAAACTCAAGTGGTATTTAGATTTTATATACTCGGAATAATAGCCGCAATAATAGGAATAGCGACTTTGAAAATTAGATAGTTTTAGAAACATAAAATTTTGGAAAATATAAAAATGAAAGGCAAATTGATAGTTATAGAAGGAATAGACGGTTCGGGCAAATCGACATGCGCAAAAAATCTTACCGACAGATTAAATTCTATGAATATAAAAACTGTTTATACTTTCGAGCCTACAAATTTATATTACGGAGCAAAATTAAGAGACGGTATGATGAAAGAAAATTTGGACGGCGAAGAAGAATTGTATTTATTTGTGAAAGACAGAAAAGAACATATAAAATATATGATAAAACCCGCAATAGAAGACGGATATTCTATAGTTTTGGACAGATATTTTTATTCTTCGATAGCGTATCAAGGAGCGAAAGGAATAGATACTTGCAGCATAATGAATATGCATAAAGATTTTATAATCAAACCCGACATAGTTTTTATTTTTCATCTTCCAATCGATATCGCCTTAAACAGAATAATATCCAAAAGAGGAACAGTCGACAGATTTGAAAACGAAAATTATTTACAAAAAGTCGATAAAATATTCTATTCCTTTAACGAATCCTTTATTTATCATATAGACACCGACAAAAACATCGAAATCATTAACGAAGAATTATTTAATATTTTAAAAGAATCTAAAATACTTGCTCCATACTTTCGTCAATAATATTCGTCACCGTTTGATTATTTGCAATTTTGCCGTCATTGTCCAAAGATTTTTTATCCAAATTCTTAATTTCCAAAGCGAGTATGTAAATCGAATTTCTTTTAACTCCTTCTTTCGTAAGATAAGAATTCTGTCTTAACTCTCCGCTTATAAGAACATGACTCCCTTTATTTAACGAAGCCACTTTTTCCGCTTTATATCCCCAACTTATCAAATCAAAAAAATAAACTTCCTTTTGCAAACTACCATCCGTATAATAATATCGGTTGTTTGCAATACTAAATTTGCAAAGCGATTTTCCGTTTTTGGTTTTCATAAAATTCGGGGCTTTTGTAAGTCTGCCCTCTATTACTATTATATTTGCGTTTCCAGACATAATAATCTCCTTTCGTTTAATTATTAATTTACTGATAATAGTTAAACAAAAATTTTTGAAAAATATGCCGATTAATATGACAAATTATTTAAATTGAAATGTATAAATTTTAATCTTCCAAACCGTCGCCGTCTTCCTCTTCGGAGTTTCCGACAGCTTCTCTCAAGACTTGTTTTATGGCGTCAAATATCTCTCTCGCCTTCGTTTTATTTACTTCGGAAGTTTTAGTTCTTTTATTTATCGAAGCTTTTTTTAATATCATATCTCCGTAATTTTCTCCGATTCCGCTTATTATAAGAGGATTTGTAATTAATTTTTCGACTGTGGTTTTATTTTCCGAAAGTAGTTGCATAAATAAATTATAATTAAACTGTTTAGTAAGCGGGTCGTATCCAACGGGCGGCATCGTTGTAAAATCTTTCCATATAGGAATAATTTTTGTAAAATCGTTTTCATTTTTTCCTTCGTCAACTATAAATATATTTCCTCTGTCCGTTTCCAATTTTATTATGCTATTTTTATAAGTTTTATCTTCGGTTAGAACGAAAGAACCTTCCGCTCCCAAATCGATTAACATAGCGTCTTGCGAAAACTGAAAATGTATATATCCTCCGTATCTTAATATGTCGATTATTTTTTGCCCATTAATATTTTCCATTTCTTTATAATCTTTATTTACGGCTACTATTTTATTGATATAAGAATAACAAATTTCGTCTTTTATAGAGTTGATTAAATTAATCAGATAAGGTAGTTCTTTCATTTTTATTTGTCCTAATTATTAATTATTATGTTTACTTTGAATTATACCATTTAAAATAAAAAAAT
>CAZRYV010000081.1:0-9274 GCA_964604385.1 uncultured Brachyspira sp. | reverse complement strand
TAAAACTATGGAAAGACAAAACGCTTTTAATAGGCATATAGTAAAAAATATAGACAAAATGTTTAGTTCGGCTTCAGATATAAATAATATAATAACGAGCGAAGAAAACGATTTTATGAATATAAGATTAAGAATAGAGGAATTTAACGATTATATAATTGACATATCCGACAAGGCTTTTGAACAGAATACGGGAGTAAAAAATCTTATGCGAGATATGAATAAACTTTTGGCTACATCCGAAGATTTGGAATCCGTAAGCGTAAAACTTAACGATGAGAAAGAGCGGCTTTTGGAATATTCGGACGATTTGGATAATATAATTAAGGAACATTCTAAAGTTATATAGGGATTATTATGGATTTTCTAACCGATTTTATATTAGGATATAACATTAATATCATGGAATTATTGGTTCCCGTGATAGACTTATCGGTAATGATTATATTTGCGGTTATATTTATATTGCTTTCTAGAAGAACTAGAAACCGTGTCTATTTTATAATATCAATCACTTTGGAATTGCTTTCTTTATATAATATTATATTAGTTGTGATTATGTTTTTTGAATTATATAATGTATCTCCTACCATAACCACCAATTTATATATATTCAACAATATACTCGTTCTTTTTACGGTTATGTTTATGCCTCTTAATAATAGGAATTTTTTAAGCAATGTTAAGTCGGTTAATAATTTAAATAATTCAATTTTAATTATAACGGGAATTATGATTCTCGCAGTTCTTATAATAAGTTTTATAAATTTCGGAAGTTTTTTCAGCGTGAATATAAATTACGCCGCTTCAAATAGTTATTATAGAATAGCGCCTGAAGGTTTATTTTATCTATTGAAAAAGTATATAATATTATTCGTATTCGCAGCCACTTTAATTCCCGTAATAATCGATATTGCTTCAAATCATAATGTCGGAATCAATATCGTGTTTAATATTTTTAGTTTGATAGGATTATATTTGATATTTACCGATATAACTCTTTTCAAAACGGATTCGGGCATAAGTTTCGACAGAACGGGACTCGCTATAACCATTTCGTATATGATTAGATTTATAGCGACTTTTTCAAGTTTTACCATAAACGCTTTAAATGTAATCAATAAAGACAATGTTTTAGTAAGCAGATTAAAAAATAATTTAAATATACTTACGAATATAAACGGAATCTCCGACAAATTAAACGCAGTCGATAAAAATTTCATGGATTCTTCCATGTTCGTATTTGAAATAGATAAAGAAAATAAGGACGCTTTGGATATAATGAGCTCGAAAGTGGAAAATATTTTAGCCTCTAAAGACAAACTTGCTCAAACCAAAGAAAATAAGAGTCAAATAATAAGAGACGGCATAAGATTTACAAGCGCCGTATTTAATTTTTTTGAAAGATATAAAAGTCAATTGCAAGATAACTGCAAAGTATTAAACGGAATAATTGGCAGAATAAAAGAATCGGATTTTTCACATAGTGAAATAAAGGAATTAAACGAAGATTTGATAAATATTAAAGACGACTTGCAAAAAAGCTCCAAAAAATTTATAGACAATATTATCGAATATTCCTCTCAATTTAAAGACATAAACGCTATAACGGGAGAAATATACGAAACTATCGAATATATAAAAAAAATGACGAATAGAACCAATTTGCTCTCCATAAATGCGGGAATACAATCCACAAAAGCGGGAGTTTACGGAAGAAGTTTTTCGGTTGTGGCTAAAGAAATAGGAAATTTATCCTACGAAATTTCTCAGGGAACGGACACTATAGAAAGAATACTTATAAATATATTTTCAGGTTTGGTTATGGTTGAAAATGTTTCTTTCTATGTGGAAGAACATTGCAAATTGATAGAAAATTCCGTTGAAAATATAATTAAAGAAATAGATAATTATTTAAAAATAATAGAAAATAATATAGATTTTGAATATTCCAATTTAGAATCTTTTGAAACTTTGGAAAATTATAATAATGATATATTTAATATAGTCGAAGAACAAAACTCCATCGTGCTTTATATAAAAGAAAATATAAACGCAATGCTCGATATTCAAAGTTCCTTAAATTCTAAAATTGACTTTCAAAATCGGGATATAATAAAAATATTTAATAATTTCAATAATGTAATAAAAAATAGAGAGCTGTTAAACTATACCATTAAAAAAGTGGGAAATTATTCTTCATTGTCGCATACAAATATTGAAACTTTATCGAATATAATTAACACTCATAAAAAGAAAAGCAGTATCACTTTCGCCCCTATAATATCTTTATTGAAAAGCAGTAAAATAAGATAATGTTTGATTTGTTTGATATAATTATAATAATAATTTTAGGCTTAATATTCTTATACGGGCTTTATAAAGGCGTTATATCAATAAGCGTTCCAATAATAGCGATAGCGATAACTTTTATAATAGCTCCTTTAATATATAATTATGCCTCGAAACATTTTAATCATTCCGTTATATTAAAAATAATTTCATTTATAATAACCTATTCTGTAGTTAGAATAATTCTTTCAAAAGTCGAAGATAGCGTAAAAAAATTATTGAGAATCGTATTTTTGGGATGGGTTGACAGATTGATTGGCGCCATAGTTTTAACTTTGATAGCATGCATAATAATCTCTTTAATATCTTTCGTTATAATAGCTTCGTTTCCAAATTCAGATTATTCGAATATTATATTTAAATCAAAAATTTTAATGTCGATTTATAAATTCTTTAATGTAAGTTTTTATATTGAGAAAATTTTTATAATTTAAATTATATATAAAAATAAAAAATAAAAATAAAAAGTTTTATCTTCTTACGAGGAATTTTTTTATCGGTATAAAATCGGCGGGATTTAAAGCCTCTCCATTTTTTCTAACTTCAAAATGCAAATGGCTTCCCGTAGAATTTCCCGTGCTTCCCATTCGTCCTATCATAACTCCGACTCCGACATTGTTTCCTATTTTTGTGGTAATTTTATTAAGATGCCCATAATATGTCGTGTAGCCATTATCATGTCGAACTATAACCAAATTGCCATATCCTCCGCTATATCCTGCAAATATTACCTTTCCCTTTCTTGCCGCATAAATCGGAGTATTTAAACTTCCCGGTATGTCGACTCCCGTATGTTTTGTTCTTATTTTAGTAATCGGATGAATTCTATAACCGAATACGCTGCTTATTCTCGTTATAACGGTAGGCAAGCTAAACATCTGACCAAATTTATCTATTCTTTCGTCTAAAGTATATTTTGCGCCGGGTAAAAATATGTCTTCTCCGGTTTTTATATCCGAAACATTGTCGATTTTATTGAAAGTAAGAATTCTTTTTAATTGAATATCGTATTTGCTTGCAACTTCTTCTATATTTTCGTTTTCTTTAATCGTATATAATAATCCGTTTCTATTTGGAATTATAATTTTTTGTCCGGGAGTTAATTTATTTGCATTGCTTATTTTATTAACGCTTACCAAAGTATCCAAACTTACTCCAATTTTTCTCGATATGGAAGTGAGATTTTCGCCCTCTCCTATGGAATATTCTTCATATTTAATGCCGATTATTCCGTCTCTATTTAAAGTTTCATCCGAAGTTATATAATCATAAAAAATATCCGACACCTTTCCGTCTATATTTTCTACGGGAGGAATCGAAGTTATTTTAGGCATATTTAGTAAAATGTCTTCAGTATAGTCGTTTGTGTCGGGACTAATTTCGGACAATATTTTTTTATATGTTTTCTCGGAACTTTCTAATTTTTTATCGTTGAAAATATAATAATTTGAATTTGTTTTATTTTTAATTGTAAATTTAATTGCAAATATTAGAAAATTAAACGATATTGCAAAAATTATTAATAATGAAACTATAATTTTTTTATTTTGTAATAAATTTGATAATCTTGAAAAATCTAAAAAATCTAAATTTAAAGAAAAATTTTTAGATTTCTTTTTAATATAATCAAAAAGAAAATATATATTTTTATTCAGACTATTTTTAAAACTTTTTCTTCTTTTGTTTTTTTTATAGTTTTTTATAACTTTCGTATATCTAATTCGTTTGTTTTTCATAATCAATTATATTAATTATTATTATTAACTATTTTTAATTTTATATTTGAGCTAATATATACGATTTTTGTCATATTGTCAACTCTATAAAACATATATTTTACCGTTTATAGATATTGACATTTTATATTAATAATGTATAATCTATCTTAAATCTATTGCGGGAATAACTCAGTTGGTAGAGTTTCTGCTTGCCATGCAGACTGTCGCGGGTTCGAGTCCCGTTTCGCGCTCATTTGCGCCCAAATAGATTTAATTCTGTTTGGGTTTTATTTTTATTATAATATTTTATTAATTTTTAAATGTTTTATAAATATATGGACACTAAAGATTTACAATTTGAAACTTCAAAAGACGAAAAGGATTTAATTACTCTTAAAGCTTCCGTTTCTAAAGAGGCTTATGATAGCGAGCTGAAAAAGCAGATAGAATATTATAAGCCAAAAGTTAATATCAAAGGTTCGAGAGTGGGGCATGCTCCAAACGATATAGTATATTCGAGATATAAGGGAGCTTTGGAAGGAGCTACAAACGAAATTCTTATAGAAGAAGTTTGGAATACTTATAGCGAAGAAAAAAATGCAAAATCGATGGGAACTCCTAAACTTTCAAATATGGAAAATAAAGACGGAGAGCTTCATTTAACTTACGAATATTATCCCATCCCTGAATTTGATTTGCCCGATTTGGCTTCTATAATAGTAGAAAAAGATAAATACGAAGTGGACGATAGCGTAGTCGAACAGGCTTATAAATTGTCTTTACAGAGATTCTCACAATTTAGCGAAAGCGATTTAAAATCCGAAATCGGAGATAGAGTTTATGTTAAAATAGAATTCGACGACGATAAATATAAAAAGTATAATAAAGAATTGACTGTAGTTGCAAAAGACGGCGAAAACGAAAGCGTATTTTCAAAAAATTCTATAGGCGTAAAAAAAAGCGATAAAAAACTTATTACCACTTATATTGACGGAAGAGAAACTACATTAATAATGGAAATATTAAAAGTGGAAAAGCCCGATATGAAAGACGATTCTAAAGAAGAAGATAGAAATAGAGTAAAAGAATCGTTAAAAGAACATTTGATAAAGAGAGCGGAAGAGAGAGCGAATTATAATCTTGTAAATAAAACCTTATTCGATAAAATGCTCGATATGGTAAATATGGAAATTCCAAAAGGTTATTACGAGGAAGAATTAAAAAGAGCTTTGGAAGATTTTGAAAAATCGATTTCGAATAATGGCATGTCAAAAACCGAATTTTTGATTTCCGTAGCAAAAACTGAAGATACCATAAAAAAAGAATACGAGGATAATGTAAAAAAACAGATAACTTTCGATTTGATAATGGCTAAACTTGCGGATACTTATAAAGATTCTATAAATATTAACGAGGATAAAGCGAAAGAATACGCCAATAGAATGTATCAATATCAAAGCTATTTGGGACTTACGAAAAGACCTAAAGAAGAGCAGCAGAATATAATAAACTATATAATGCGGGACGCTCAAAACAGAGCGACATCCGAAGCGATTTTGGATTATATTAAAGAGCATGTTCAGATAAATGAAAAAGATTGCGGAAAATTTGTTCCCGAAGAAAACGATATTTGGGCTGGATATTAATAAATTTAAATTAATAAGTTAAAAAAGGAAATTATTATGGATAAATTAAATAAAATAGATAAAAAATATATTGAAAAAAGCTATACGACAATACCTTATGTTATAGAACAAACGAGCAGAGGAGAGCGTTCATACGACATATATTCTAGACTCTTGAAAGACAGAATAATATTTTTAGGAGGCGAGATAAATGACGATGTGGCAAATGTGGTTATAGCTCAATTATTATTTTTGGAGTCTTCCGATCCCGAAAAAGATATTTTTCTTTATATAAACAGTCCGGGCGGAGTCGTGACTTCGGCATTAGGCATGTATGACACTATGCAATATGTTAAACCCGATGTTTCCACTTTATGCGTAGGGCAGGCAGCTTCAGCGGGAGCTTTACTTTTAACGGGAGGCGCCAAAGGAAAAAGATACGCAACCGCAAATTCGAGAATCATGATACATCAACCTTCGGGAGGTTCTCGCGGTATGGTTAGCGACATGGAAATACAGCTTAAAGAAACCATAAGACTTAAAGGCATATTAAATAATATTATGGCGAGTCATACGGGACAGGATATTAAAAAACTCGAAGCCGATATGGACAGAGATTATTTTATGAGCGCAGATGAAGCGAAAGATTACGGAATAATAGATAAGGTTTTTTCAAGCAGAGAAGAAAATAAATAATATCGAAAAAATAAAAAAAATAATATTATAGATTTGGTAATAAATAAATGTCTAAAAAAAATAACGAAAAAAAAGAAGTATGCTCTTTATGCGGCAGAGAATTAAACGAATTAAGCAGATATATAGAAGGAAACGAAGGATATTTATGTTCGGATTGTTCGGCTATAGCAAACGATTATTTTAACGCTCGTTTTAAGAAAAAAGAAACAAAATATGACATAAAAGTTTTGCCTCCTAAAGAAATAAAAAAACTGTTAGACCAATATGTTATAGGGCAGGATTATGCAAAAAAAGTCTTGTCGGTTTCGGTATATAATCATTATAAAAGAATAACTCAAAATAAAGACGATAAAAACGATGTGGAATTGGAAAAATCGAATGTTCTTTTAATAGGACCTACGGGAAGCGGAAAAACTTTACTTGCAAGAACTTTGGCTAAAGCTTTGAATGTTCCTTTCGCTATAGCGGATGCCACAACTGTGACGGAAGCAGGATATGTCGGAGACGATGTGGAAAATATACTTTTAAGATTGATACAAAACGCTGATGGAGACATAAGATTAGCCGAAAAAGGAATAATATATATAGACGAAATAGACAAAATTTCGCGCAAAGGAGAATCCCGTTCGATTACTAGAGATGTATCGGGAGAGGGAGTTCAACAGGCTTTACTCAAAATAATAGAGGGAACTATAGCGAGCGTTCCTCCTCAAGGCGGCAGAAAACATCCTCATCAAAATAATTTGGAAATAGACACTTCGAATATACTTTTTATATGCGGAGGAGCTTTTATCGATATAGAAAAATCCATAGCGGAAAGAATTTCTAAAAAAGGACTTGGATTTGCAGCCGAAGTAAATTCTATGGACAATCTCGAGTATGACGAAATAATGAAAAATATAACTACTGAAGATTTGGTTAAATACGGACTCATACCCGAACTTATCGGCAGGCTTCCCGTTATAGCCACTTTGGAAGAACTTAAAGAAGAAGAATTATTAAGAATACTTAAAGAGCCTAAAAATTCTCTCACTAAACAATATAAAAAATTATTCGAATACGACAATATAAAATTAAATATAGAAGATTCGGTTTTGAAAATAATAGTCAAAAAAGCAATGGAAGAAAAAACGGGAGCGAGAGGTTTAAGAGCGTTATTTGAAAGAGTAATGCTTGACGCTATGTATGATTTGCCATCCTCCGAAATAAAAAAATCCGAAGAGACAAAAATCGAAGAGAAAAAATTTGAACTTACCGAAGAGTATGTTAAGAGTTATATATAAAAATTAATTATAATCATAATAATATAATAATAAAGATAAAACTATTATAAGATTACAAATGGCAAGTAAATTTAATGATATTGATATGCAAAATTGGAAAAATTGCGATATTAATATAGATTCTCTATGGTTAATCGACAGACGAGACAAAAGCGGAAAACATAAAAATATTTATCATGGTAATTTTATTCCTCAAATTCCAAATCAGCTTATACGCCGTTATACAAAAGAAAACGAAATTATAATAGACCCTTTTTTGGGAAGCGGAACTACTCTTTATGAATGCGAAAGTCTAAAAAGAAAATTAATCGGATTAGATATTAATGAAACCGCATTGGATTTTGTTATTAATAATATGGGAAATAATTTTGATAATAAGCGTTTTTATATATCCGTATGCGATAATACCGATAGTAAAAGTCTAAAATATATAAAGGAAGGATTAAAGGCTTTGAAGTCAAAAACCGCTCAATTCGTAATTTTTCATCCGCCTTATATGAATATAATCAAATTTACTGATAAAAAAGAAGATTTAAGTCAAATAAATAATATGAATGATTTTTTAAATGCTTTTTTGAAAACTTGCGAAAATATTTTACAGTTTTTAGATAAAAATAGATATTTTGCAGTCGTTATAGGCGATATATATAAAGACAGTGAAGTTAAACCTTTAAGTTTTAATGTAATGAATATTATTCAAAATAATTTTAAGGTTAAATTGAAAGGCATAATAATAAAAAATATAGAAGGCAATAGAGGAAAACTTAAAAATGAAAATATTTGGAGATACAGGGCATTAAAAAGCGACTATTATATTTTTAAGCATGAATATATTTTTATTTTTAAAAAGGAATTTTGAAGGAGTTTATAATGCGTAAGACAAAAACGGAATTATTTTTAGAACTGGCAAAACCTAATAAAAAAGGCGTTTCGAGATGGGTGCAAACAAACGAATTTTCAGGAATTTATAAAGATTTACAACTAGGCAATGGCGGTAGCTGGTGCAGGGCAAGTTCAAGCCTTGCGAAAAAATATATTGTAGAATTTGATAAAAGCCAAACTAATGGGAATTCTATAGATGCCATAAGGTTAAACGGTTTTAATATTCAAAAATCTTTTAATCAATCAATAAGAAAAGATATTAGAGATTTTTACAAAGATAAAAAATGCGTCATGCTTGGAGTTTGCGGTAAATCAGAAAATACAAGAATAGAAGTAGACCACAAAGATGGTAGAAAGAACGATTTTAGAGTAGCCGATTTGCAATCTCAAAATTTGAATGATTTTCAGCCTTTATGTAAAGCTGCTAATGATGTAAAAAGACAAATTTGCAAAGATTGTAAAGAAAAAGGTAAAAGATGGAACGCTAAAAATATAAGCGGAAATCCTTATCCGTTTTATGCTGGAGATGAAAATTATACGGAGGAATTAGGTTGTATAGGTTGTTATCAATACGACCCTGTAGCTTATAGAAAAGAAAGCGTGAAAAAGATTGCCAAAGAAGCGGCCGATTATATAACCTCGATATTATATATTAAGGAAGACTAATGAATTATATCGGCTCAAAATATTCTCTCTTATGTTTTTTAGAAGAAAATAT
>CAZRYV010000080.1:0-9275 GCA_964604385.1 uncultured Brachyspira sp. | reverse complement strand
TGTAATTAGTGCCTCTTTTAGAGTTGCCTTTCATCCTGCCTCTATGCTGTTTACGATACTTTGTTCTTGAAGGTTGTAACATTATCTATCTCCTTTAGAGCTTATAACTTCGCCAGCATCATCCTGCTTTTGTTCTTTTTTATCAAGAATTTCGCCTTTATATATCCAAACTTTCACTCCGATTATTCCGAAAGTTGTGGTAGCTTCAGCCGTTCCATAATCTATATTAGCCCTTAAAGTATGCAAAGGCACGGAACCGTTTTTATATTGTTCGGTTCTCGCTATATCGGCTCCAGCTAAACGACCCGAACACATAACCTTAATACCCTTTGCTCCTTTTTTCATCGCTTGAGTTATAACGCTTTTCATAGCTCTTCTAAAAGCCACGCGCATTTCTAGTTGACGAGCGACATTTTGAGCGGCTAAAGCGGCGTCCAATTCGGCTTCTTTAATTTCTTTTATGGAAACCTGAACGGGCTTTTTCACCATTTTTTGTATAACATTTTTAACTATTTCGACTCTCTGCCCTTTAGGTCCTATAACTATACCCGCTCTCGCTGTAGCTATAAAGACATTTATTCTATCAGGGAAACGAACTATTTCTATATTCGATATTGCCGGGTCGAAAGCGTCTTTTTTACCGCCAATTTTTTTATGCTCTTCTTTTAAAGTTTTGTAATAATAATCCATTATATATCGTCTGATAGACAAATCTTCATGCAAACTATCCTCATAACTTCTATTGTCTTCAAACCATCTGCTCGACCAAGTTTTATTTATTCCAAGTCTTAAACCTATCGGACTAACCTTTTGACCCATTTTATACCTCCGCAGTTTTTGGGCTTTCTTCTTTTTTAGCCACAGCTTTTATTTTTTTCTTTTCAGGCTTCTTATCGTCGCTTAACACTATAGTAATATGAGAGAGCCTCTTCAATATAGGGTCGGCGCTTCCTCTACTTGCCGGTCGTATTCGTTTTAACATAGCCGCTTTATCTACAACAGCGGTTTTAACCCATAAAGTATCGGGATTAATATTCCTCGATTGAAATATCGCATTGGCTATTCCACTTTTTATCGCCTTTCTCAAAACAACGGAAGACATTTGAGGCATAACCGTCAAATTGGCTATTGCATGATTAACATATTCTCCTTTAATAAAAGGAATCAACCTTGCGATTTTTCTGCGTCCTATACGCATATAACGAACTCTTACCTTATAATCCATAATCCAAAATCCTTATTTTTTACCAACTTTAGCGGCGCCCGCATGAGAACGAAATGTTCTTGTGGGAGCGAACTCGCCCAATTTATGTCCAATCATATTTTCTTGTATATAAACTGCCACAAAAGTTTTTCCATTATGCACATTTATAGTATAACCTATCATTTCGGGAATAATAGTCGAAGCCCTGCTGTAAGTTTTTATTTGATGCTTATTATCCCCAGCCTGTATTTTCTTAAAAAGATTTTTATCAACAAAAGGTCCTTTCTTAATAGAGCGAGACATTATTTTTTACCCCCTCTTCTCTTAATTATTAATCTATCCGAATATTTATTTTTCTTTCTAGTTTTATACCCTTTGGTAGGAATTCCCGTAGGAGATACCGGATGCGGATTACCTTGTCCGCTCTTGCCTTCTCCTCCTCCATGCGGGTGGTCTACAGGATTCATTACAACTCCCCTAACTTTAGGTCTTCTGCCTTTATGTCTAGTAGTTCCAGCTTTACCGTCCGTAGTATTAAAATGGTCTAAATTGCCTATCTGTCCTATCGTAGCGTAGCAATTTTCCAATATTCTTCTCTCTTCTCCCGAACGAAGTCTTATTACGCAATAACCGCCGCTTTTAGCCGTAATCTGAGCGCCACCGCCCGCAGCTCTAACCAACTGTCCGCCTTTTCCCGGAGTTAATTCTATATTATGTATTATAGTTCCCAAAGGTATTTTTCTTAAAGGCAAACTGCAGCCCACTCTCACTTTGGCGTTCTCTCCACTTACAACTTTATCCCCGACATTCAAACCTAAAGGATATATTATATATCTTTTTTCCCCATCTGTATAGTTCAAAAGGGCTATATATGCGCTTCTATTTGGGTCGTATTCCACAGAAACAACTTTAGCTTCAATATCATGCTTATCTCTTCTAAAATCAATAAGTCTAAAAAGTTTTTTATGTCCGCCTCCGCGACGACGCATAGTTATACGACCGTTTGAACCTCGTCCGTTTATACGCCTTTTGCCCGATACCAAAGATTTACAAGGTTCATTTGTGGTAATTTCCGAAAAATCCACAACAGTTCGATAACGCAAACTTGGAGTAGTCGGTTTAAATTTCTTAATAGCCATCTTTATTCCTCAACTATTTTACTATATCTATTTTCTCTTTACAGTCAAGAACTATTATCGCTTTCTTATAGCTTCGAGTGTATCCTCGTTTGCTCATTCTACGATTTTTCTTTTTAGGTTTAACATTTATTATTTTGCAGTCAAGCGGATGAACATTAAATATTTTTTCAACCGCTTTCATCAATTCTATTTTATTAGCGTCTCTTCTTACTTTAAATACATAATATCTCTTTTCCGTTCCTCTAGGTTCGGTTCTCAAAATATTGCTCTTTTCCGTAAGTATAGGTTCAATTAAAAGCGAATACATACTCATAGTCTTAACCCTTAATTCTATCGTTTAATTTAGATAAAGCAGTTTTTTTAAAATATACTTCATCGGCGTAATATAAAGGATGAATAGCCATACTGTCGGCGTTTACAAGTTTTAAATCCTTAATATTTCTCAAAGATAATAATAATTTGTTATAATTATCTCCCATAGCTTCGTCCTTGCCAACCTCTAAAGCCACTTTTCTACTTTTAGTTTCTTGAAATTTACTTATAAAGCTAGACCTTCTTTTGGTTTTTGTATAGTCAAAAGTAAAATCTTCAAAAACCTTTAGAACATTAGCGCCGTATTTCAAAGACAAAACGGATAACAAAGCTTTTCGTTTAACTTTTTTAGGCAATCTATAGCTATAATCTCTAGGTTTAGGAGTATGCGCTTTGCCTCCTCCTACCCATATAGGCGACCTAGTAGAACCCGCTCTCGCTCTTCCCGTTCCTTTCTGTCTCCAAGGCTTTTTACCGCCGCCAGAAACTTCGCCTCTCGTTTTAGTAGAATGCGTTCCCTGACGCCTGTTGGCAAGTTCGTTTTTTATAGCTTCGTAGAGCAGATTATTATTGACTTCCGATTTAAAAATCTCGTCAACAACCTCCAAATTGCCCGCATTATCTCCGTTTTCGTTTAGTATTACTACTTCCATTTTAATTTATCCTGCTTAAATTATATCCATTTATCATATCATGGAATTCTTTTTCTTGTTAAGTTTTTTTACAGCTGAAGTTAATTTTACTATGCTATTAACCGCTCCTGGTATGGCGCCTTTTATCATAATCAAGTTATCTTCGGGTCTGATATCGATAACTTTCAAATTCTGTATAGTGGTTAGCGCATTACCCATATGTCCCGGCATACCTTTTCCTTTCCATACTCTAGAAGGATAACTATTGCAACCTATCGAACCTGCTCTTCTTCTAAAATTAGAACCATGGCTCATAGGTCCGCCGTCATAATTATGTCTCTTCATAACTCCAGCAAAACCCCGTCCTTTACTTAAAGAACTAACATCTATAAAATCGCCCGTTTGAAATATATCGACTTTAAGCTCTTGCCCAACAGAATAAGAACTAGTATTGTCGATTCTAAATTCCTTTAAATATTTCTTAGGCTCTAAATTCATTTTTTTAAATTGTCCTATCTGCGGTTTTTTCAAATGCTTTTCTTTTATGGCTCCATAGCCCAATTGAATTGCATTATAACCATCTTTCTCATTATCTCTTATCTGCATTACCGTGCATGGTCCGGCTTCTACAACCGTTACGGCTATAGCGTTTCCAGTTTCGTCAAATACCGTAGTCATGCCCAATTTTTTGCCAATTATTCCTACCATCGGCGAATCCTCTATAATGATTTTACTACTTTTTAATACACAAATATCAAACTATTACAGATAAATCGTAGTAAAGCTTTATCTTTCATTTAATAGACGCTTATTTAAGCTGAACATCCACCCCAGCTGGAAGCGCCAATTTTTTTAGAGATTCCGTAGTTTGAGGAGTTACCTCGAATATATCTATAAGTCTTTTATAGATACGCATCTCAAACTGCTCTCTGGATTTAATATTAACATGCGGTCTTATTATTACCGTCACCTTTCGTATACTCTTAGGTAAAGGTATAGGTCCCGAAACTCTTGCGCCCGTTTTCTTAACGCTATCGACTATAGACTGAGCCGATTGGTCAATAAGCTCAATATCAAAAGCTTTTAGTTTAACTCGTATTTTCTGTTCTTTCATAGCTTGAATTACTCGCTTAATCTCATTTATTATAAAGGGCATAATTTAAATTATACCCTTATTAAATCCTTTACTCTAAAATTTTTGTTACAACGCCGTTACCTACGGTTTTGCCGCCTTCTCTAATGGCGAATCTTTGTTTCTCTTCCATAGCAATTTGACTAATCAATTCTATGGTTAAATTAGCGTTGTCTCCCGGCATTATCATTTGAGAACCTTCCGGTAAATTTATTACTCCCGTAACATCCGTAGTTCTAAAATACATTTGCGGTCTATAACCTGTTACGAAACCGCTATGTCTTCCGCCTTCTTCTTTTTTAAGAATATAAACTTCCGCTTCAAATTTCTTATGCGGAGTTATAGTTCCCGGTTTAGACAATACCTGTCCTCTTTCAACGGCTTTTCTTTCTATACCTCTTAAAAGACATCCTACATTATATCCGGCGATTCCCACAACCTCTTTCTTAAACATCTCAACGCCCGTGCAGGTAGTTTTTTGAGTGTCTCTTAAACCTACTATTTCAACTTCGTCGCCTTTTGTGATTTTACCTCTTTCTATTCTGCCCGTAACAACCGTTCCTCTTCCGGGAATGGAATAAACATCTTCTATAGACATTAAGAAATCTTTATCAACTTCTCTAACAGGTTCTGGAATATAAGTATCTAATGCGTTCAAAAGGTCAATTATACATTTACAATCTGCATCTTCTCTTGGATTTTTACCCGCTTCTATAGCCTGAATAGCCTTGATTGCGCTTCCTCTAATAATAGGAGTTTTGCTTCCGTCAAAACCGTAATGGTCTAAAACATCCACCACTTCCGCTTCAACTATTTCAGCCATTTCAGGGTCGTCCAATTTATCGCATTTATTTAAGAATACGACTATATAATTAACGCCTACTTGCCTTGACAAAAGAACATGCTCTTTAGTTTGAGGCATAACTCCGTCTTCAGCCGATACTACCAATATAGCTCCGTCCATTTGAGCGGCGCCCGTTATCATGTTTTTAATATAGTCTGCGTGTCCCGGACAGTCCACATGGGCATAATGCCTGTTATCCGATTCATATTCGACATGCGAAGTCGCAATAGTCAAAATTTTCGTAGGGTCGCGTCTTCCTTGACTTTCGGACGCTTTAGCAACCGAATCGTAAGCTACTTTTTGAACCGTATCGGGAAACATAGCGGACGATACCGCCGTTATAGCCGATGTTAATGTAGTTTTACCATGGTCAACATGCCCTATAGTTCCAACATTTACATGCACCTTTTTACCATCATAAGTTCCTGCCATTTTTATCCTCCATTTTATCCTATTATTTAGGAAATTTATTTTTTTATTTATATTTTATATATTTATAATTTTTTATATTTCTAATTTTACTATTTAGCATTACCCATTCTTGCGCCTATAATCTCTTCCGCTACATTTTTAGGCACTTCCTCATAATGAGAGAATTGCATCGTATAGCTCGCTCTTCCCTGCGAAACATTTCTTATACTCGTGGTATAACCAAACATTTCGGCAAGAGGCACTGTAGCGTTTATGGATTTATAACCTGATTTATCGGTAAATCCATGAACTTGTCCTCTTCTTGAAGCCAAATCGCCTATAATATCTCCCATATAATCTTCGGGAGTCATAACCTCTACGCTCATCATAGGTTCCAACAAATACGGGTCGGCTTTCTTACAACCGTCTTTGAAACCGATTGACGCTGCGATTTTAAATGCCATTTCGGAAGAATCCACAGGGTGAAAAGAACCGTCAAAAGCGGAAACTACCACATCGAGCATCGGATAATTTGCCAAAACTCCCGTATTCATAGCTTCCACACATCCTTTTTCAACCGCAGGAATATATTCTCTCGGAACGACTCCTCCGACTATCTCGTTATTAAATTTAAATCCTGCATTAGCTTCATTAGGTCCCACTCTCAACCATACATCGCCGTATTGACCTTTACCGCCCGATTGACGAACAAATTTACCTTGAACTTCAACCGTTTTCTTAATGCCTTCTCTATAAGAAACTTGAGGGCGTCCAACATTCGCCTCAACCTTATATTCTCTCTTCATTCTATCGCATATAATCTCTAAATGCAATTCGCCCATTCCCGCGATAATAGTTTGTCCCGTCTCTTCGTCAAAACTAACTCTAAAAGTAGGGTCTTCTTCCGCCAACCTTGACAAAGCAATCGACATTTTATCTCTATCGCCTTTGGTTTTAGGTTCTATCGCCACATTAATAACGGGTTCGGGAAAATTAATCGCCTCGAGTATTATAGGAGCGTTTTCGGGACATAAAGTGTCGCCTGTAGTGGTATCTTTCAAACCTACGGCGGCCGCTATATCGCCAGAATAAACCGTTTCTATTTCTTCTCTTTTATTGGCATGCATCTGAAGTATTCTTCCGATTCTTTCTCTCTTGCCTTTTGTAGCGTTATATACATAAGAACCCGCTTCGAGTATTCCCGAATAAACTCTAAAAAACGCTATTTTTCCCACATGCGGGTCGGTCATTATTTTAAATGCCAAAGCGCTGAATTTTTCATCGTCCGATATTTTTCTCACTACCTCATTACCGTTTAAATCCGTTCCTTCTATTTCCGCTCTATCTATCGGAGAAGGCAAATAATCTATAACGGCGTCTATTAAAACCTGAATTCCTTTATTTTTAAAAGCCGTTCCGCAAAACATTGGGAAGAAATTAGCCGATAAAGTAGCTTCTCTTATAAGTCTTTTTATTGTAGAAATATCTATTTCCTCTCCTTCAAAAAACTTATTCATAGCTTCATCATCGTATTCCACTATCGCTTCCAACAATTCGTTTCTATATTTTTCTGCGTCTTCTTTTAATTCGGCTCTAATATCTCGCTCTTCCATCTTCATACCGTCTTCGGAAGTCCAAATTATTTCTTTCATTTTAACCAAATCGATAACGCCTTCAAAATTACTTTCCGAACCTATCGGTATTACAACAGGATGACTATTCGCTTTCAATCTATTTCTCGTCTGTTCCAAAACGGAATAAAAATTAGCGCCGATTCTATCCATTTTATTTACAAAAATCGCTCTTGGAATTTTATAATTACTAGCCTGTCTCCATACCGTTTCGCTTTGAGGCTGAACTCCTCCAACGGAACAAAAAACTCCGACAGCGCTATCTAAAACCCTTAAAGACCTTTCAACCTCTACCGTAAAGTCGACATGCCCCGGGGTATCTATCAAATTAATACGATTGCCATTCCAAAAACATGTAGTTGCAGCGGATGTAATAGTAATACCTCTTTCTCTTTCCTGTTCCATCCAATCCATTTCCGCAGCGCCTTCATGCACCTCGCCAATTTTATGAGTTTTTCCCGTAAAATATAATATTCTTTCGCTTAAAGTGGTTTTTCCCGCATCTATATGAGCCATAATACCGATATTACGCGTATTTTCCAAAGAAATTTGCCTTGCCACTTAATTTTTCTCCTTAAACTTCAACAAAACAACCAAATTACTACCACCTAAAATGAGCAAAAGCCTTATTACCTTCAGCCATTCTATGAACAGTTTCCTTTTGTTCCACCGCTTTTCCTTTGCCTTCGAGAGCGTCAACTATTTCATTAGACAATCTTTCAACCATACTTTTTCCGCTTCTTTTTCTCGAGGCGTTTATAAGCCATTTAAATGCCAATGAATTCTGTCTTTCGGGGCGAACATCCACAGGAACTTGATATGTAGAACCGCCTACTCTTCTCGATTTTACCTCGACTCTAGGCTTGATATTTCCTATCGCTTCATTAAAAGCGGTAAGCCCGTCTTTTCCCGTTTTATCTTTAACCAAATCCATCGCTTTATAAAATATATTTTCAGCCTTACTCTTTTTACCGTCATACATAAGTTTATTTATAAATTTACTTATAGTATCGCTTCCGTAAATCGGGTCGGCTACAATTTTTCTAGTCTGCGCTCTTCTTCTTCTTGCCATTATATAACTCCATTAAGCCTTAGGTTTTTTAGTTCCGTATTTACTTCTGGCTTTCATTCTCTTTTCAACACCCGTAGCTTCCCTACTTCCCCTAACTATATGATAACGACATCCCGGCAAATCCTTAACGCGTCCGCCTCTTATCAAAACGCGGTTATGTTCTTGTAGCGTATGGTCTATTCCCGGAATATAAGCCGTAACCTCTATTCCATTCGTTACTCTCACACGGGCAATCTTACGCATCGCCGAATTAGGTTTTTTAGGAGTAGTCGTAGTCACACGAGTGCATACGCCTTCTCTTTGAGGTCATTTCATCAACGAGGGCGATTTAGTCTTATTGAGTATTCGCTTGCGTCATTTCCTTATTAATTGATTAATTGTAGTCATACAATATAAAACCTCTAACCTTTTTTATTTATTATATAAACTAAAATTATAAATCAAAATTTAATTTATATCAAGCCCAAATAATTGGAACTTATATTAAATCGCTAATCCCTAAATACGAAACGATATATTAAATATCGAGCGATTAATATTACTTAAAAATTATACTAAACGCTTTAATCGTTTTAACGAAAGTGAGAAAATTATACAATATTTAAAAAAAATGTCAAGCGTTTATTTATATTTTTTTTAATTTTTTTAAAATTTTTTTAACCGTCAAACTGTATAAAGAAACAGTCTATTGAAGTCTATTAAGGCAAGTAAAAAATATGCGTAAACCTTAAAAATAATATAATATTATTAAAGTATTTTTTTAATTTTAAATTAATGTTTAATTAACTAAATAATTTAAAAAGATTAATTTAAAAATTATAATCAAAAAAATTAAGGAGAAAAATAATGCAAAAGAAAACAACAAAAGAAACGGTAGAAAATATAGTTTGGAAAGCAT
>CAZRYV010000079.1:6797-9459 GCA_964604385.1 uncultured Brachyspira sp. | reverse complement strand
TTATATTTAGATTTTATTATTTTATATTTTCTGTTTTATATTTTCCGTTATTTTTATATATTGAAGTTTTTTTATATTTTTAATATACTTTAAAAATGAATAGAGTAAATCAATTTTTCGATAAATTTTTAAAAAACTTCGATAAAGTTTCGGATAATGAAAAAAAAAGAATATTCGAAAGATTATCCGATTTATGTTATTCTCAAAATACGATTATAGAAAATTTGGAAGAGGGGATTATTTCTATAGACATAAACGGAATAATTCAGGGAATAAATAAAAAAGCCTGTTTTCTGTTTTCGATTCCAAGAAACTGCGAGAGCGAACCTCTTACAAAATATATATCCGACAATGAAATGGGAAAATCTATATTGAAACTTATAAAAGAAAACGATTTTGACACAAAAATTTTAAAAGACGACGATAATAAAAGAATCCTTCAGATAAATATATTTCCTTTGGGAGAGAGCGGAAGAATCATAGGAACTTTAATAAAGGCTTTCGATATAACTCAAACTTATGAAAACTCTCAAAAACTTAAAAGGGCAGAACAGTTGGCTTCTCTTACGACTTTAGCCGCTGGAGTGGCGCATGAAATAAAAAATCCTTTGGGTTCGATTTCGATTTATATTCAGCTTATAGAAAAAATCATTAAAAAAAATATCGATAATTTTTCGCAATGTTATAAAGAATTAAAAGAATATTGCGGCATTATTAAAGAAGAGATTGGAAGGTTAGAAGATACTATTAATTCTTTTTTGTTTTCGGTTAGAAAATTGGAACTTAATTTGGAAGAGATTAGCATTAACTCTTTGATACTATCCACAATCGCTTTTTTGAAATACGAAATTGAAAATAATAATATAAATTTGGAAATTAAATTTGACAGAGATAATTTAATTATGCGAATCGACGAAAGATATATAAAACAGTCTTTGATAAACATTATACAAAATGCCATAGATTCCGTTTTGGAAAAAGAAGAGATGACAAAAAAAGAAAAAAATAAAGAAAAAAATGATAATAAGAGAGAATACAAAAAAGAATATAAAAAAGAAATTCAAATAAAATTAAAAACTGTCGACAATTACGCTTTAATAAATATAAAAGACAATGGAATCGGAATAAAAGACGATATGATGCCAAAAATTTTCGAGCCTTATTTTACCACGAAGAGACATGGAACGGGACTCGGGCTTACTAATGTCGCTCGCATTATAGAGGCGCATAACGGAAACATTAATATAGAAAGCGAATATTGTAAGGGAACGGAAGTTATAATAAAACTGCCTTTATTATGGGAGAATCAAAAATTTTTAGAAACGGATTTATTAAATGGCTAAAATACTGATAATAGACGACGAAAAAAATATAAGAGACGGGATAAAAAAATCTTTGGAATACGAAGGCTACGAAGTGGTTACCGCCGAAAACGGAGATAAGGGAATCGATACGGTTTATAAAGGCGGAATAGATTTAGTTATTACCGATTTGAAGATGCCCGAAAAAACGGGAGAGGAATTTTTAAAAGATATACTCGATTTTGATAGGCATATTCCCGTGATAATTTTAACGGGACATGGCAATATTGAAACCGCTGTGGATATGATGAGATTGGGCGCTTACGATTTTATGACAAAACCTTTTAATTTGGATAAAATGCTTTTAATAATAGCGAGAGCTTTGGAAAGCAAGAATATAAAGAAAACAAACGAAAGCCTTGAAAAAAGAGTGGATTATCATGAAAGTTTTTACGGAATGATAGGACATAGTTCGAAAATGCTTAAAGTTTACGAGGCTATAAAACAGGTTGCGAGAACTAAAGCTACGGTTTTAATAGAAGGCGAGAGCGGAACAGGTAAGGAGCTTGTTGCAAATGCGATTCATCAAATTTCGGATAGGGCGAAACAGCCTTATATAACGGTAAATTGCGCCGCACTTTCCGAGGGAGTTTTGGAAAGCGAATTATTCGGTCATGAAAAAGGAGCATTTACGGGAGCCATCGATAAAAAAATAGGGAGATTCGAGGCTGCTAATAAAGGCACGATTTTTTTGGATGAAATAGGGGAGATTAATCAAACCGTTCAAGTTAAACTTTTAAGAGTATTGGAAGAGAGAGTAATAGAACATGTTGGCTCTAATACTCCGATAAATGTCGATATAAGAGTTATTGCCGCTACCAATAAAAAATTGTCGGAAGAGATTAAAACGGGAAAATTTAGGGAAGATTTGTATTATAGATTAAATGTTATAAAAATAGAAATGCCGCCTTTAAGAGAGAGACGCGAGGATATTCCGCTTCTTATAGACAATTTTATTAAAGAATTTTCTGCCGTTCATTCTATAGAAATTAAATCGGTAGATAAAAAAATATATAAAATATTGTCGTCTCTTCAATGGGAAGGAAATGTCAGGGAATTAAGAAATATGATAGAAACTATGGTAGTAATGTCGAGGGACGGCAAAATAGAAGAAGGCAATATTCCCGATTGGGCTTTGAAATCGGGAAAAGACGATTTTATCGTGGATAAGGATTTAACTTTGGAAGAACTTGAAAAAAAATATATTAATTATTTATTAAGTCGCAATAATTTTAATAAGGCTCAAGTTTCAAAAATTTTAGGCGTGGAGAGAGCTACGCTTTACAGAAAATTAAAAGATT
>CAZRYV010000079.1:2554-6697 GCA_964604385.1 uncultured Brachyspira sp. | reverse complement strand
TTAATTTTTTAATTTCAATTTTTAATTTTTATTTTGTGATAGTCATAATTAAATCGCCTACTTCGACATCTCTAGGTTCGGTTTTAACGCATTCCTTTAATTCTGCAAAATTGGAAATAATTATAGGCGAGGTTATATCGTATTCTTTTTCGACTACTTCCTTATCGAATTCTATTAATAGAGTTCCCTCTTTTACTTTATGCCCTTCTTTAACATAAGATTTAAAATGTTTTCCTTGCAGTTTAACCGTGTCCATTCCAATATGTATTAGAATTTCCACTCCTTTCGCTTCCAAACCGATGGCATGATTTGTGTCTATCATAGTCACCACTTCGCCGTTTACGGGAGAGAAAATTTTTCCGTCTTCGGGAATTATAGCCATACCGTCTCCTAGCGCTTTGCTTGAAAACGCTTCGTCTTTAACTTCGGTTATGTCGATTAATTTGCCCTTTATAGGACTTTTTATTTCAATTTTTTTTGTGAATAATCCCATGAATAACTCCATAAATTTGATTAAATTTAATTGAAAATATTCTAACATAAATAATATTAAAGTAAAGCCATATTTTAAATATAAATAGGATAATAAAATAATTTAAATTTGACTTTTATTGTATTTGGTAGTAAAATAATTAAAGAATTGATATTGTAGTATCAATATTAATCCAAAAATCTCATTTTTATTATAGAAAGGAGAAAATTGTGAAACTCCCAAAAGTCAATGATTTAGGCTTTTTCGAGATTCGTCTCGAAAGTATAGGCGGAATGGGCGCCAATAGCGCGGGAAAAATGCTTGCCGATGTAGGCGTTTTATCTCAAGGTTATAACGGCGCAGCGTTCTCAAGTTATGGTTCCGAAAAGAAAGGTTCGCCCGTTAAATCTTTCGTTAGATTTGCGGATTCGGAAACTGCGGTTAGAGTTAATTCTACCGTTGAAGAACCTCATGTAGTCGCGGTTTTCCATATGAATCTTTTGAAAAACCCGATGACATTAATGGGCGTTAAAGACGACGCTATAGTTATTTTTAACACCAATATGTCTCCAAAAGAAGCGAGAGATTTCGCTAAACTTCATGGAGGCAAGGTTGTTTGCGTGGATGCCATTAAAATTGCAGGCGATTTGCATCTTCCTTCGCAGGCGGCTAACACTATCATTATGGGCGCTATGATTAAACAGCTTCCATTTATAGAAAAAGAACTGTTTGAAAAACAAATAAGAAAACAGTTTGACGGAAAAAAGCCCGAATTGGTAGAACCGAATATAGAGGCGTTTAGAAGAGGATATGACGATTCGATTGAAGAGATGTTCGCTCCCGAAGATAAATACCCTTATATTCCTTATAAGAAACCGGAACCCGTTTACGGTAAAAATAATCAATTAACGGGCGGTTATATCAGCGCCGCAGGAAACAGCACTTTAAAAGATTTGCAAGTTACAAGAACGGGCAAAATTCCCGTATTCAACCCCGCAAATTGTATAGACTGCGCTCAATGCGAATCGGTATGCCCTGATTTATGCATAGTATGGGAAAGAGGTCCCGATAGGAAAAAACCAGAAGTTACCGCTATGAATATGATGGGCATAGATTATCAATACTGTAAAGGTTGTTTAAAATGCGTTAGAGCTTGTCCTAAAGGTCCTTATGCTCCTAAACCTTTGGAGAAAGACCAACAGGCTTTAAGAATCGAATTGGAAGTTGATTTCGATGTCGATAAATTAACCTACAGTCGTTATAAGAAAAATAAATAAGGAGCGTATAAATGGCTAACAAATACAATCTTGCTGAACAAGAAAATATACTTGAAAGTGGTAATGAACTTGCAGCCATAGCGGCCGCTCAAATCAATTATCATGTAATGGGGTATTATCCGATAACCCCTTCGACTCAAATAGCCGAATATTTGGACGAAATGAAGGCTAACGGACGCCATACGGTATGTATGATCCCGGGAGACGGAGAGCATGGCGCAGCCGGTATCTGTTATGGAGCTACCACGGCGGGAGGACGAGTATTCAACGCTACGAGCGCAAACGGACTCCTATTCGCTATGGAACAGCTTCCCGTTCAAGCGGGAACTCGATTCCCAATGGTGCTAAATGTGGTAAATAGAACGGTTTCGGGACCTTTGGATATTAAATGCGACCAATCGGATATAATGATGGCGCTTAATACGGGATGGGTAATAATAATGGCTCATACCACTCAAATGGTTTACGATTTCAATATTTTGGCTTTGAAAATTGCAGAAAGAGCTAAACTTCCTATAATAGTATCTTCGGACGGATTCTTTACTTCTCACCAAAAGAAGAAAGTTCAATTATTTAAAAATGACAACGATGTTCAAAACTTTTTAGGAAAATATATTCCTGAAGTTACTTCGGTTGAACCTACTAAAAATCCCGTTACAATCGGACCTTATATGAATGAAGACGAATTAACGGGAAGTAAATTGCAGTTGTCTCAAGCGTTGGAAGACGCTCGTCCTATAATACTCGATGTATTCGAAGAGTTCGCTCAATTATCGGGAAGAAAATACAGTCCAATAGAAACTTATAAAATGGATAATGTCGATGTCGCTTTAATGGTTTGCGGAAGCGCTTATGAAACGGCGACTTTGGCGGTTGACGAAATGAGAAAAGAAAATCCTAATCTTAAAATAGGAGCTTTTGCCATATCTCAAATTCGTCCTTTCCCTGAAAAAGAACTTCAAAAATTGCTTGCAAATGTAAAAGTTGTGGTAGTAGGAGATAGACAGGACACTTATTCTGGTATGGGCGGAAATATGTCCACCGAAATAAGAGCGGCTTTGAAAAACGACCCTAATAACAAAACTACAATAGTAAGCAGAGTTTACGGACTCGGCGGAACGGAATTCCCTTTGGATAGCGCTAAAAAATTATTCCAAGTCGGAATAGACGAATTTGCAAAATCTGGAAGCGTTCTTAAACATGATTATTTAGAACAATATATGGGACATGCGGGCGTTGAAATGAAACCGATTCATGAACCGCTTACTATAGAAAGTCAAAAATCTGGAATAACGGTTACTATGAACGAACAAACCAAAAAACTCGATGTTAAAGTTCCTCCTTTGAGAGAGTTAACGGGAAAAGCTTATCGTTATGCTCAAGGACATGGCGCTTGCAATGGCTGTGGAATATTCTCGGGAATAAACACTTTTATGAAAGGTATAGAAGGCGCGGTTGTTCTTTTAGTTCATACGGGATGTTCTATGGTTGTAACTACGGGTTATCCTTACAGTTCTTATAGGACTACTTATGTTCATAACCTTTTCCAAAACGGAGCGGCTACTCTTTCGGGCATAGTTGAAATGTATTATGAAAGAAAAAGAAGAGGCGAAATAGACGGACCGGACGACCCTACATTTATAATGGTTACGGGTGACGGCGGACATGACATAGGTATGGGACCTTCCATAGGCGCCGCTGTTAGAAACCATAAAATGATAATACTCGAATACGATAACGAAGGCTATATGAATACGGGAAATCAGTTGTCGTTCTCTACGCCTTTGGGACATAGAACCTCCACATCGAATATCGGAAAAGCGGAAGTCGGTAAACAGTTTAATCATAAAGATGTGGCTCAAATATTTGCTGGCTGTCATATTCCTTATATCGCTACAGGCTGCGAATCTTATCCTATGGATTTGGTTAAAAAGGCTGCTAAAGCTCAATGGTATGCAAATAATCATGGAACGGCTTTTGTTAAACTTTTAATAGCATGTCCGTTGAATTGGAAATCTCCGGACGATATGGGTAAAGATGTCATTAAAGCGGCGGTTGATACATGTTTCTTCCCGTTATACGAAGTAGAACATGGAGTAACAACCATAACCAATATGATAGCGGACGATAAAAAATTGCCCGTTGAAAAATGGCTTGAAATGATGGGAAAAACGAAACATCTTTTGAAATATAAAGATATACTCGAATCTTTCCAAAAAGAAGTCGACAGAAGATGGATTCGCTTAAAGGCTATGCATGAAAGTCCCGTTCTGTAAAAATCTATAAAAAATTTCTATAAAAATTTTAGAAGCATAATTCTAATTTTTTAGAAAATAGAAATTATAGAATTTAATAACGCCCATATATTTAATATGCGGGCGTTATTTTTTTATT
>CAZRYV010000079.1:0-2454 GCA_964604385.1 uncultured Brachyspira sp. | reverse complement strand
TAAAAAATAATCAATTAAATCTTTTTAGAGTAAAATTATCGTCCAATTTAAAATCTTTTTCGGTAAACGCCTTCATGGATAATTCTCCCAAAACGGGGGCAAATTTAAATCCATGACTTAATCCGCCGAAGAATAATATATTTTTATTTAGAAAATCTATTATAAAATCTTCGTCCAAACTCATAGGATAACTGCATGATTTTCCCTGTATAAAATCTCCTATATAAGGCATAAATTTTTTGGCATGTTCTCCTATTTCGTTTTTATCTTCTTCGCATTCGCCGAAAGGAATTCTCTCTTCTCTTTTATTATAATATTGTCCGCTTAAATTTTTTCCTATTTTGAATCCGTCTCCGTCATTTGGAAAACCGTAATAATGGTCACCGTCTATTTCAAAAGTAAAAGCAGGCAATTTTCCGTAAACATATTCCTCGCTTTTCCACCAAGAAAAAATCTTTCTTTTCTTAAAAATCGGTATGCGTGGAAGCGGCATTATCTTTAAGAGCAGATTTAAAATTTCATCCGAATATGTTCCCGCAGTTAATACTATATTTTTTGTTTCAAACTCATAATTTTTCGATATTATAGCGTAAGAATCGGCGTTTTTCTTAATTTCTGTTATCTCCTCTCCGTAATATTCTTTAGCGCCTAATTTTACCGCCTCGTTAGCCGCCGTTATTACCGATTTGTCGCTGTAAACATAGCCTGTATTTCTTTCGTAAACTCCTATAAAATCGTTTGGAACAAAAAACTTATATCTGTTTTCTATTTCTTTTTTGTCTATAATCTCGCAGTCAAGTTTATAATCGTTTACGCTGTTTATTATATTAATCATGAAATTGGAATTTTTATGTCCTATGTTGATTACGCCGCATCTTTCGAATAATTTTGTATTCGTTTCTTTTTCAAATTCTCCCCATAAATCGAAAGCTCTTTTTAATTTTGGTATATATTTTTCTCCTTCGCCGTATGCTATTCTAAATATTCTCGTATCTCCATGATAAGAACCTTTATCATGAGGCGGAGCGTAAATATCTACCAAAGCGGTTTTTAATCCTTTTTTAGCCAAATAATATCCTGCAAACGCTCCAACAGTTCCTATTCCGATAACGCAAATGTCAAATTTTTGCATATAAATTCCTTAAATAATTTGCATATTACTATATAATATTTTGAAAAAAATTATATAGTAAAATATTAAACTTTTAATTTTGACAATTTTTTATTTTTATATAGAATTAAAAATAAAATTAAAAATAGAATTAAAATAAAAAATATTAAATAAAATATAAAAGAAAATAAATGAAAAAGGAAAAACTATGCCTAAAGTTTCAGCGATTATTCCAATATATAATGTAGAAAAATATTTAGAAAAATGTTTGGATAGCGTGATAAATCAAACTTTGAAAGATATAGAAATAATATGCGTAAACGATTCTTCTACGGACGGATGCGAAAATATAATTTTGGAATATGCAAAAAAAGACGATAGAATAAAAATTATAAACAATGAAAAAAATTGCGGAATCGGTTTTTCTCGCAATATCGGAATTAATGAAAGTTTGGGCGAATATATTTCTTTTATAGATGCGGACGATTATGTCGAAAAAAATTATTTAGAAATTTTATATAATACGGCGATTGAAAACGAAGCCGATATAGTTTTTACGAATAATATAAATATAGTTAGAGATAAAATAATAAAACCTTACTATCATAATAGAATAAAAATTTGGAAAAAGAAATTCAAAAAAACTTGGAATGAAGGAATCAGCGATTTTAATGTCGACACTCCCGAAAAGGAAAATACTCCGGAATATCCTTTGGTTTCTACAGTTAATAAAATATTTAAAAAAGATTTTATTAAAAAAAATAATTTACGATTTCAAAATTATATCGTTTCGGAAGATACGGAATTTTTTTACAAATATCTTTTATATTCTCCGAGAAAATTTTATAATAACGGCGCAAAATATTATTATGTTCAAAGGAAATCTTCTTTAACTCATTCTATAGAAAGAGACAATCAAATGGTATCGGACGCTTTGTCGGTATTCAAAAATATTTTTACAATTTATAAAGAAAAAAAAATAGAATTGTTGAAAGATGCAAATTATTATAATTTTAATTCTTTTCTTTTTATATTTAATAATTATAAGGCGGACAATAAAAATGAATTTTATAAAAAATGTCATAGTTTAATGAAAGAGTTGAATGTGGAAATTGACTTATACAAACATACTTTTGAATCTTACTGCGTCCATATAATGAAAACTTACGAAGATTATAATATTTATTTGGAAAAAGTTGAAAGTATAAAGAAAAAAGTTTTTTCTATAGCTTGGTGGATTCCTTCGATAACTTTGAGAGAAAAATATAAAAAATATCATTTGGATAAAATCGCCAGAAGGAAATTTGAGGAAGAGATTTAACGGATAGGTTTTTGATAAAAAA
>CAZRYV010000078.1:0-9466 GCA_964604385.1 uncultured Brachyspira sp. | reverse complement strand
CTTTTACAAATATGATGGAAGTGGCTTTATCTTTAGCTTGATTATTGATAATTATAATAATAAAAATCCTATAGCTTATTAAAAAGTTATAGGATTTATTATTAAAAATTAACTCAAATTATTTACAATTTTAATCTATAAATAAATCGTTAATATTAACTTCATTTTCTATCATTTTATTTTCTCTCATAAACTCTTCAGTCTTTTTCATCGATGCTATATCTTTATCCGTAATATCTATATCAAAATCATACATAGGATACATTTCTTTTACGGCTTCTTCAGTTAATCCCGTTTCTTTAGCGGATATTGAAATTATCTCGTCATAATTATTATCCATATAATCCAAAATCTCTTTCTCGGCATTAATAAATGTATCTACCAATTCTTTATTGCCATTATAGAATTTTTCGCTTGTAGCTACCACAACTACGGGTTCTATAAGATTTTCGCCTGTGGCAACAATATTATATCCTTCTTTTGCGGTATTGTATGCGGAAGGACCGGCAAGTAAAGCCATATCTACCGAACCGCCCGATAATGCTGCGTAAGATTCGGGAATTCCCATCGATATAAATTGAATATCGGTTTCCTTTAATCCGAGCGAATTCAAATAAGATGCCAAAAGTTCATGAAGTATAGTTCCTTTAGGACCGGCAACTTTTTTACCTCTAACATCATTAACGCCTTTTATAACATTTTTAGAAAATATTACAAATGATTTAGGAGACCTGCTGTAAGCGTTTATTATTTTTATATCCGCTCCGTTAGCTTTTGCAAGTATAACCGAAGTAGCTCCGACAGCATATAAAAATTGAATATCTCCCGATGCCAAAGCTTGCGTTTGGTCTGGACCTGCGGTTAATTCGGAATATACTACGGGCAGATTATATTTGCTAAAAGCGTTGCTGAATATAAGCTTGTCTTTTTCCACCATAGAAGGCACATTCAAAGGCGATTTAACATAAGTTAACGCTATTTGTTTAACCGAAAAATCGGACTTGTTTTTACAGCTTAAAATAAGTCCGATACATAATAATAATTTAAAAATATTTTGCATTTTTTACTCCTTAAAGTTTATTTTATTATTAATTTTATCATTATCTATTATCATTAATCATTACATTTTTATTTTTTATTTAATTTTTTATAGAATTTAAAATATCCTTTTTTAACTCAATAAAAAATGGCGACAGTATATTTCTATCGTAATTTTCATTATTCAAGTCGTATTCTTTTTTTATTTTGCCTCCTTCGAATATAATTATTTTCTTTCCCAAAATCAACGCTTCGTCTATACTATGCGTAACGAATATTATTGATTTTTTATCTCTCATATAAATATTTATTGTTTCATTTTGTAAAGTTTCCCTTGTAAAATAATCTAAAGATGCAAAAGGCTCGTCCATAAGTATTATATTTCCGTCATTAGCCAACGCTCTTGCTATAGCGACTCTCTGCATCATGCCCAATGAAAGTTGATAAGGATATGCCTTATCAAATCCGTTTAATCCTATCATATTTATAAGATTGTATATTTTATCTTTGGATTCTCTTCTCTCATATTTGCTCATTCCAAAAGTTATATTGGAAAAAACATTGAGCCAAGGCATTAATCTATGTTCTTGAAAAACTATGGATATTTTGGCGTTATCTTCGATTATTATTTTACCGCTATCCTGAATCTCCAATTGCGCCAATAATCTCAAAAAAGTAGTTTTACCGCATCCGCTTTTGCCGAGTATTACGGTTATGCCGTCTGAAGAAGATTCAAAATTTATATTTTTTATAACTTCTATTTTTTTATTTCCGACAAAAAATGATTTGAAAATATTTTCGGTTCTAACTTTCAATATTTACCCCTTCGTTATAGTAAGTAAATTTCTTTATAAAATAATAAAAAATCATATCTAACAAATAACCTAAAATTCCTATCGTAATAATTCCCGCTATAACCTTATCCGACCTTGATAACTGCTGAGCGTCAAGTATCATATATCCCAATCCGCTTGAAGCCGCTATCATCTCCGCCCCGATAATCGCCCTAAAACTATAACCAAGTCCTATTTTCATTCCCGCTAATATTTGCGGAAAAGCGCTTGGTAAAATAATATAGAAAAATATTTTTAATCTTGAAAAATTTAGAGAATATCCGACTTCCAAAAGTTTTTTATCAACCGAAAATATGCCCTGCCTTATATTAATAAGTATAGGAAAAAACGAAGCGAGAATAATAATTATAATCTTTGATTTTTCGCCTATACCAAACCAAAGTATAAGTATAGCTATTAAACTTATAGGCGGTATATTTCTCATAAATTCGATTATATTTTTAAAATATACAAACGATTTTGGTTTTATTCCAAGCAACATTCCAAATATAAAAGCTAAAATAAAAGCTATTGAAAATCCCGTTAAAACTCTTAAAAGACTCACATAAATATTCCTTATTAAATTTCCGTTAATAGTTTCTATATAAAATGTTTTTAAAACTCTCTGCGGAGACGGAAGGACATATTCGCTCCATATATTAGATTTACTCGCTATAAACCACAGCGTTATGATTATAAAAAGTATAATATTCGATTTGATAAATTTCATTTTTTAATCTTTTATAATTTTTTTATTTTTAAACTAAATTCTAAAATTAAGTTTTTTAAATTAAATTTCTAAATGCCATCTCCGTTATGGCAACCGTTGTCGCAGTAAAGTGCCTCTAAAAGTTTGCAGTTTATATATAATTTATCTTTAAAAACTTTCAATATATTTTTAGCTCCACTTACGGAATGAACATTGTCGAATCCTTTAAAAAATCCTAGAGGAATCGGACTTTCTTTTAACTTTTTCTTTTTACTTTCATCCAATAATATATTATTTTCTTTTATAAAGTCTCTCCAAGTTTTGAAGGTTAGTCCTTCCAAATTTAACGAATTTCCAAAATCAACCAACGCTATGCAAGGCGCGGTTATAATTATATTACTTTTTATCTGCGATTTTAATTCTATAGCGGTCTCTATTAAAATCGGATTAATATTGGCATATTCATAATCGTTATTATTATTGTCTATATAATCGTATATTTTAGGGCATCTTGAATCGATTATGCATTTGTCGGAGTTTAAACATTTTTGCCTAAATTTATTTTTAACCGTATCGGCGCTATTTTGAACGGGCAATACAATCTCAAAACCGTTTTTCAGAAGAATATCTTTTAAATATTCTATATCGTATGAATTCGTTATAACGGGATTAACCCAAACATAATTTTTATTCATTAAATATCTTAAATACCTTTAAAAATCCTTAAAAAAATTGTTAGACTACAATAACATTTATTAAAAATTTGTCAATATCGTTATAATAACCAATTCTTAATTTTAAAGGTTAACCTTCCGATAATTAACGATAGATTTTACAAGGTTATATTTATGTATTTTAATATTAGGCTTAAAGCGGGAATTTTTTACGGAACAATATTAATTGGGATAATATTTACCGTATTTATATTTGTTTTCAGCCCTAAAGGTTTTAATACGCTAGATTCAAAAAAAGAACTTTTAAAAATAAAAAAAGAAAAAATAGCCGAATTAAACATGCAAAAAATCAAACTTACAAATAATATCGAAAGATTAAAAAGCGACAGAGAATATATACTTTCCTATGCGAAAACTTTTGGATATTTGGACGCTTCTAAAAATGAAAAAATCATTAAAATAATTAAAGATGAAGAAGTTAAAGATTTATCTGCATCTCCCGTTAAAAAATATTCTTCGGGAAAAGACATAAACATAAATGTTAAAAGATTTATTATTTTATTGCCTACAATTTTAATACTTTTATTTATAATTTATTTCAATAGGCAAAAATATTCTTCGAATCAAAGTCAAAATCAAAATATTAACAACGGCTAATTGTAAGGATAACTTAAAGAAAACATAAATCCCGCATCTCTGTTTATAGGTTCGTAATAAGGCACGAAATTAAAACTCATTCCCTCTTTTTTCTTGCCGTAAACTCTCTGATAACTGTCATACGCTACCGCCGCTCCGAAAATTACTCCCGCCGTCACTTCAAATATAGTCGCCGATATCCATAAAGATTTATATCTAGAGCGTCCCGTTGTGGAAGGCTGAACAAAAGTATTTTCCAAAGCGTCCAAACCGAAAACCAAAAAAGAAGCGTAAGTGTAAGATAAAAAACTTGACAATATAAAAGTAACTTCCGTATATCTAAAAGGATGACTTCTATATGGAGTTTCTAATTCTACGGGAAAATTAAGCACTCCGCTTTGATTTATAATATTAGTTCCTTGCATTTCAAAAAATGAAGTTATATTGCTGTTTGTATCTATGGAATATTCCGAATTTAATTCCTGATTATCTTCGATTATAGTTTCTTCGATAATTTTGTTCGTTCCGTATTCTTTTGCAATATCCATAAAATAAAAATCCGAAAAAACGAATCTACCAAAAATTAAAAATATTATTATAATAAATTTTATCATTATAAAAGCCCGTATAATCCTATCATAAAATCGAATCCCGTCAAATTAACGGTTTTAATTTTTTCTGGTAAAGTAAAACTCGTTCCGTCATAATAAGTTCCCAAATTAATTGGATTGGTATAAAGTTTATAACCTACCCCAAAATTAAGTCCCAAAGTATCTTTTATATTATATTGTATAACAGCCATAGCGCCTATTCCAAACATAATATCTCTTGAATTTATTTTAGAGCCATTTGGGATAGAAGTATTGGCGTCAATATAATAATCTCCTCCGCTGACATTTCCTATATCTGTAAAAGTTATTCCTATGCCAAGATGAGGAATAAATACGAATTTTACCACTTCTTTATAGATATTTACATTAATATCGAAATTAAATCTTATATCCAAACCGTAACTTGATTTAAAAAAATCGCCAAATAATATTCCAAAACTTAAATTTGGAGAAAATAAATTATTATCGTATCCTATTTTTAAATGTAATCCTAAAGCAAAATCGTTTTTATTAAGATTGATATTTAATTGTCCCTGATTGTTGAAACCTGTATAACTATTTTGCGCAGTTTTTATTTTATAGGCTGAATAATTTATATTTAATCCTATCATTAAATTTCCTATATGAGTTTCTCTCGCTATATCTCCGACTTTAATATTATTTCCTCTCGATATTTTTGCAATCGAATATTCTCTACCCAAATCTTTTATTCTTAAAGTTCCTTTTTCTTTATATTCTCCTTCTATAATATTTCCCGAAGGCAAAACTATATCTTCGGATTTTGAATAAACTTTAAATCTCGTATTTTTATTAATTCCATGCTCGCTTCCTGCAAATAAAATCACATTTCCATCGTTTATATCCGAAATTTTTAGAATAATTTTAAAAACGCTTTTCATCTTGCTTTCAACCTGAATCGATAAATCGTTGCATGCTTCGTCTATAGCCGCTTCCCTAAGAGCAACTGAAGGATATCTGTTTATGCTGTAATAAGAAATTCCGGATATTTTTGAAGAATATAATATTTTTGTAGTTTCAACATCGACTATCTGAAGAATTAAATCGACATTAGCGTATATGTTTCCGCTGCCTAATTCTCTATCATAATCAAAAGTGACATTTGCTGAAGTTATTTTTCCCGTTATCGCCTTGCTATAGCCGTATATTTTTCCGACTTCTATAACTTCCTCTTCCGTAATGCCTGTTAATTGAAGTTCCATTTCTTTTAAATATTTGTCTAAATTTGCTCTATCGACAATATTAAATCTGTTCATTCTCGTTAATGAATTTTCTATAAGTTTTGTGACTTTTTTGCCCAAATCTTTTCTATATCCGCTAGAAACATCCTCAATTTCAAATACGGCGACATTTTCTTTTACATATCTATCCGTTATTTCTTTGTCGATACTTAAAGGAAATAAAAAAGTATGAAACATTATAAAAAATAAAAAAACTGCTTTTTTCATTTATCTTATATGGCTATAAAATATAAAATTATTTAAATATAAATTTATTAATATCATATTATATTAATTAGTAAAAAAGTCAAACGAGAAAATTTATATTTAATTGACTTTTATTACTGTTTATAATATCATTTAATATTAAATTAAACTCAAATAATTTCAAATAATTTGCGGAGATAAAAATGATTTGTTATAATGATAATAATATTCTTATATGCGAGGATATTAAAATTTCGGATTTGGTTAAAATCTATAAAACTCCTTTTTATATTTATTCAAAAAACGATATATTAGGTAAAATAAGATATTTGAAAGAAATATTTTCGGAAATAAAAGATTATTCGATAGTTTATGCGATAAAAGCGGAAAATAATTTGTCAATATTAAAACTAATGATAGAAGAAGGAATAGGAGGCGATGTAGTTTCTATAGGAGAGATTTTAAAATATATAAAAGCCGGCGGAAAAGCCGAGAATATAGTTTTTTCTGGTGTGGCTAAAAGCGAAGAAGAAATAAAAAAATCAATCGAATTAAATATAAATAGATTCAATATAGAATCGTTTCCCGAAGCTATTAGAATAAACGATATAGCAAAAGAACTTAAAAGAAAAGTAAAATGTTCAATAAGAGTAAATCCAAATGTAGACGCTCATACTCATGAAAAAATCACCACGGGAATACATGGAAATAAATTTGGAGTAAGTATAAAAACCGTAAGAGAAAATTCAAAATTATTAAAAAGTTTGGAGAATATAGAAATAGAATCTTTATCTATGCATATAGGCTCTCAAATGATTGACGCCGAACCTTTTTACAGAGCGATAATAGTAATGAAAAGTCTAATCGAAGAAGTAAACGACATGGGATTTAATATAAAAAATATAGATATAGGCGGAGGATTCGGAGTGAGATACAATAGAGACCATTCAGGATTCGATTTTGAAAAATTTAAAAAAGAAAGCATAAATTTATTAAAAGAAATGAATTTGAGCGTGACGGTAGAACCCGGAAGATATTTCGTAGCAGAAGCCGGCGCTTTGATAATGAAAATAGAATATATAAAAGAAGAATTAAACAGAAAATATGTCATTTTAGACGGCGGTATGAACGATTATATTAGAGTTGCAATGTATGAAGCGTATAACGAAATAATGCCCTTAATCAAAAGAGAAGGTTTTTCAAATTATGATTTTGTTGGACCTATCTGCGAGAGTTCCGATATATTTGCAAGCGACAGAGAATCGAATTTATTAAAAGCGGGCGATTATGTGGCTTTGCTTGACGCTGGCGCTTACGGATACAGTATGGCTGGAAATTATAATTCTCGTCCTTTAATCGCTCAAATTATGGTAGATAAAGATAAACATTATATTATAAGAAAAGAACAGAGTTTTGAAGATATGATAAAAGACGAATTAATTTAAGGAAATACATTTATGAATAATACTAATAAAAATAATAAAATCAATAAAATATATATCGGTTATCCTCCTTTTGAAAGCGACAGAGGAGTGGCGCTACTCTCTCAAAATAGGCAGTTTCAATGGTTCAAAAGTCCGACTTATATTTATCCCGTAGTTCCTGCAACGGCGGCTACTATGATAAAAAATGCGGGTTATGAAGTCGCTTTTATAGACGCCATAGCGAGAAATATGAACGAATCTCAATGGTATAGATATTTGGATGAAAATACTCCCGATTTATTATTTTTTGAGGTTAAAACTCCCGTAATATACAAGGCTTGGGAAATAGTAAATACTCTAAAAGAAAAATATCCGAAAACAATAGTCGTTATGGGAGGCGACCATATTACCGCTATGCCCGAAGAGACGATGCAAAACTGCAAAATCGATTATTTATTATGCGGTGGAGATTATGATTTTCTTCTTCTTAATTTAATAGAATATCTCAACGGAAAAAATGCATTGGAAAAAGGAATATATTACAGAGAAAACGGAAATATAAAAAATACCGGTGCATTTGAATTAAGACATGATTTAAAAACTTTGCCTTTTATAGACAGAGATTTAACCGAATGGAAAAGATACGCATACGACAACGGAAATTTCAAACGAATTCCCGGAACCTATATAATGGCAGGGAGAGATTGCTGGCATCATCGTTGCACTTTCTGTTCTTGGACGGGAATATATACGAATTTTAGAGCTAGAACTTCTCAAAATGTCGTAGACGAAATAGAGTTTTTATATAATAAATATAATATAAAAGAGATAATGGACGATACGGGTTGTTTTCCCGTAAAGAAATGGTTGAACGATTTTTGCAATATTATGATAGAAAGAAAATTAAATAAAAAAGTAAATATAGATTGCAATATGCGTTTTGGTTCGGTAAACGAGGAAGAATATCGATTAATGAAAAAAGCAGGTTTTAGATTTTTATTATTCGGATTAGAATCTGCAAGTCAAAATACATTAGACAAATTGAAAAAAGGCAATAAAGTAGAAGAAATACTTCCCTCTTGTAAAGCGGCTTCGGATGCGGGTTTATCTCCACATATAACCGTTATGCTTGGATATCCTTGGGAAACAGAAGAAGATATAGAAAAAACTTACGAACTTACAAAAAAACTGCTTCTTAAAGGATATGCAAAAACTATGCAAGCGACTATAATTATCCCATATCCCGGAACGGAATTATTTAATCAATGTAAATCGGACAATTTGCTTATTACGGAAAATTGGGAAGATTACGATATGCGAAGCGCAATAATGAAAACTAAAGTCGGCGAACAGAAAATAAAAGAATGGATACAAAAACTTTATAATTTAAGTTTTACGCCAAAATTTTTAATGCATAAAGTTTTATCAATAAGAGATTTAGACGATATTAAATATTATTTGCGGGCTTTCAAAAAAGTATCGAAAGGACATTTAAAAGATTTCGCTTAAACGATTTTTATTAACATAAAAATATAATTTAATTTAAAATTATTAAAAAGTTCAAGGAGACATATAATGAAAAAAATTATTGTTATCTTTATTGCGATTTTATTATCAACTTTAAACGCACAAACTTGGAATGTAAAAACTCGAAATGGAAATATGATAAGTTATTTTTGGTTTATAGAAAATAATAAACGGTATATATACAGCGAAATTGCCGACTATAATAAAATTTTTTGTGTTATCGATAAAAATTTTATCTATTCTGTAATAATTTTTCACAATCAATATATAGCTATTAAACAAAAAAATACGACAGGCAATATTGACGATGATTTAATTCCCGCAGGCGAGCTTGTTAAAGAAGATTTATCGGTTTTATTAGAATTAGAAAAAATGGGAGTTAAAGATAAATTAAATGAAGTAGAATCTGTAATCTCTACTAAAGCGTTAGAATTAATTACCGAAGCGGAAAATAAAATACACTCTAACAAATACTTTCCTCAACTTTAGACGCAAAAACCGAAGAGGCGAAAAACAATAATAAAAATACTATTCTATTTGTTTATAAAACCTTTTATACGATTAACCGC
>CAZRYV010000077.1:0-9501 GCA_964604385.1 uncultured Brachyspira sp. | reverse complement strand
ATTATTTCTTTTTACCTTGATTTGCAACGGCTTCCATCGCTTTTTTAACCGCTTCCGGGTCGCCTAAATACTGTTTATTAATAGCCTTAAAATTATCGTTAAGTTCGTAAACCAAAGGCATTCCCGTCGGTATATTTAATTCCGTAATATCTTCATCTGAAATATTATCAAGATATTTCACCAAAGCCCTTAAACTGTTTCCATGCGCCGCTATTATTATTTTTTTACCTGCTTTTATGTCAGGCAATATAACTTTTTCCCAGTATGGAACTACTCTAGCGACAGTATCTTTCAAACATTCCGTTAAAGGAAGTTCTTTTTCGGATAAACTTTTATATCTCCTATCGTTTCCGGGAAATCTTTCGTCCGTTTTTTCCAAAGCAGGCGGCGGAGTATCGTAGCTTCTTCTCCAAACTTTCACCTGTTCTTCTCCGTATTTTTCCGCAGTTTGAGATTTATTTAATCCTTGCAAAGCGCCATAATGTCTTTCATTTAATTGCCAAGCCTTTTCAACGGGTATCCATAAAAGTCCCATCTCTTCCAAAACCAAATTTAAGGTTTTTATCGCTCTAGTAAGAGTAGAAGTGTAGGCTTTATCGAAAGTAAAACCGGCTTTTTCAAGTTCTTTACCGCCGGCTTTTGCCTCTTCTATTCCTTTTTCGGATAATGTAACATCAGCCCAACCCGTAAAAAGATTTTCTTTATTCCAAACGCTCTCGCCATGACGAATTAAAACAACTTTTGTCATTTAAAAACTCCTTGTTATAGTAAATATTGTATTAGATTATAAATTAATATAAAAAAAAGTAAAGATTTATTTTTATAAAATTATATTATTGACTTTTTATAATTTAGTTATAGAATAATTCCGTAAAAATAAAAATTATCGGAGATACGATTATGCGAGATATAATAAATTTCAATACAAATTGGATTTTTTTTAAGGAATGGAACGACAATATAAAAAATACTGTTATGGAAGGCGAGAATATAGTTTTGCCTCATACTGTCCACGAAATTCCATTGCATTATTTTGACGAAGCGGACACTTGGCTTATAAGCGGTTATCAAAATATTTTTAAATATGACAAATCGAAGTTAAAAGACAAAAGGATACTTATAAATTTTGAAGGCGCTATGGCGGCTGCGGAAGTTTTTGTAAACGGAAAAAGTTTCGGCGAGCATAAGGGCGGATATTTGCCTTTTATACATGATATTACGGAAACCTTAAAAGACGGAGACAATATTATAGCGGTAAAATTGGATAGTAGGGAGAGAGACGATATTCCTCCTTTTGGAAACGAAATAGATTACTTATGCTACGGTGGAATATATAGAGAAGTTCAAATAATAATAACGGAAAATATATCTATAGAAAAAGCAATGATAACGGCGTTATCAAATCAAACTATAACGGGAAAAATCAGAATAAGGAATTCAAAAAAAGAAGCCGTAAAGGAAACTTTGGATTTTAATTTGTATAACGGAGAATATCTTATCGGCAATATAAAAAAGGATATTCAATTAAAAAACGAACTTTTTACAGATATAAGCGTTAATTGGAATATAGAATCGGATAGAATAGAATTATGGGATATAGATAATCCAAGACTTTATAATCTTAATATAAGTTTAAATAATAAAGATTCTGTATCTTTAAAACTTGGATTTAGAGATGTAAAAATGACAGAAAACGGTTTTTTCCTAAACGATAAAAGAATAAAATTAAGAGGATTAAATAGACATCAAAGTTTTCCTTATACGGGATACGCTATGCCCGAAAGAATACAGAAAAAAGACGCCGATATTCTTAAATTCGACATGGGACTTAATATCACCCGTTCTTCGCATTATCCGCCTTCGAGACATTTTTTAGACAGATGCGATGAAATAGGGCTGCTCGTTTTTGAAGAAATTCCGGGATGGCAACATATAGGAAATAAAGATTGGCAAAAAGTTTCGGTAGAAAATGTTAAAGATATGATTGAAAGAGATTTTCATCATACTTCAATAATTATGTGGGGAGTGAGAATTAACGAGAGTCAGGATAATCATAATTTTTATAAAGAAACAAACAAAGTCGCACATCAATTGGATAAAACGAGACCAACGGGTGGCGTTAGATATATAATAGGAAGCGAATTTTTGGAAGATGTGTTTACCGTTAATGATTTTAATTATGACGGAAAAGAATCTCCTCTTAAAGCGCAAAAATTTATAACCAAATTAGATAAAAATGTTCCGTATATGATTACAGAATATAACGGGCATATGTTCCCGACTAAAATGCAAGACCATGAGGAGAGAGTAGCCGAACATACCAAAAGACATTACGAGGTAGTTAACGCAATAGCCGTTGACAATCATATAGCGGGCGGAACGGGATGGTGCGCTTTCGATTATCATACGCATTATGATTTTGGTTCGGGAGATAGAATATGTTATCATGGCGTTTACGATATGTTTAGAAATCCTAAATTTGCGGCAAGCGTTTATTCTTCTCAAGTCGACATCGATAAAAAAATTATACTCGAACCCGTAACCATATACGCTAGAGGCGAACGCTCTATAGGAGGAATTACTCCTTTAATGATTTCAACAAATTGTGATTATGTCGAAGTTTATTTTAAAGACATTATGCTAGCGAAAGAATATCCCGCCACTAATAAATATCCGGGATTAAAACATCCTCCCGTTATAATTAATATAGACCAAAATATTCCCGGAGTAAGTTCTATGGATTGGGAAGATTTGAAAGTCATAGGATATATAAACGGCAAGGCGGAAATAGAAAAAAAATATTTGAAAAATCCTACTTTCAAAGAATTACAAATATTCGCAGACGATAAAGAGATTAATTCTATAAACGAAGGTTCCGCTTGGGATTCTACTAGAATAACGGTTAAGGCGGCGGATTCTTTTGGAAACAGACTTCCGTATATTAATGAAGCAATTAATATAGAAGTTAAAGGAGCGGGAGAACTTATAGGAAACGATAATCCCGTATTGGAAGGCGGATATTATTCGTTTTGGGTAAAAACCAATAACAAAAAAGGCGCTATAAAGATAACCGTTTCAAATAAAAGAGTGGAAAGCAAAACTATAGAAATAAAAGTTAAATAATAAATTTAAATTTAATAAAGTTAAATAAAAAAGGGTTTGTCTTTTTAGGCAAGCCCTTTTTCAATACATAATATAATTTTCTTTCTTACTTATATAAATCTAATTATCTAATTTTTATTTCTTAAATAGTTGCCAACCTTCATCGGGATGTTCCGTTAGATGCCAATCGTAAGGATTATTAAATACGAATCTAAAATTAGCTTCCCACAAATTGTAGGACAGGTTTCTCTTTTCGTTAAATTTATATTCGACTGAATAGTCGTTGTCAAATTCCGGTTTCATTCCCAATATAAGATATTTATTATTCATATAAAAACCGTTGCCTTTAGTATTGTAATAGAAGTCGACTCCGAATTCGTTAAAATATTGGTCGTTAAATCCCAAATTCATTACTAAAAGTTCTAAACTTCCTTTAGTTCTTTCTCCCAAATGATGAGCATTCATAAACCAATTAAGATAGTCCATATTATTTCCTGTAACTTCCTCTTTTGTTAATAATACTTCATAGAGTCCGCCTACCGTAACTGTTCCCGCATAGTTTCCTCTATAATACGATGTTATTACGGCGCCTACATATTTTCTCACCTTAAGCGTTCCTTTGCCTTGTCTCACATATACGATATCAAAATCTTTATCGAAATAGTAATAATTTCCATATCTATGGTCGTTATAACGATTATCTCCGTCTCTTATAAACCATACTCTACCATCTCCATATTTTCCAAATCTAATCATCTTTTTCCAAATTTCATCTAAAGTTTCTGTGTCTTCATAGCTTATTTTTCTATAATTATCTCCTCCTGTAAAAGGAGTGTATACCGTATAATATGTATCTTTTCCAAAAGTTATTGGAGGTTTTTCGGGAATAAATTCATTTGAATTATTTGAGTTATTTGAATTACCAAAATCAAAATTTGTGTCTACGGAATTATCCCAAGTATCTATAGAATCTCCCCAAACTCGAAAAGTAGAATCGACAGAAGAGCCAACTTCTACTTTTCCCGTTTTGCTCGGATTTGGAAATTCCATTTGCAAATCGCTAGGTTCGTTGGGGTTTACGCCGCTACATGAAATAAATGCCGTTATAGAAAAAATCGCTATTAATAAAACGGAATATATGCATTGCAAGAATTTTATTTTTATCATAAAACAACACCTTATTAATAAATGACATATAAATTATAATGTTTATAATACAATACATTTATAAAATAACAATTTTTTTATAATAGTCAAGTAAATTTTATGTTTTTTATTTTTTATATAGAATAATTTTTTTTATTATAGAATAAAAATAATAAAAATATAAATAAGTTTACATAATTATATTACGGTTAATTTAATATATTTCGGATTATGAACGCCGTCTATTTTGGATATTTTATTTAACATCTCTTCGCTCAAATTAGAATCGATATCTATAGCCATTATCGACATATCGCTTCCTTTAATATTTTGCGACACATTCATAGAACCTATATTAATATTGTCTTCGCATAATGCGTTTGCAACTTTCGCAACCATAGCGACTTGATTTATATGAGGCACTATAAGTATATGCTCGTTGGGTTTTATTATAACATCGTAATCGTTTAATTTTACTATTCTTGCAATATTTTTAGCTATTAAAGAAACCGAAACCGTATTCTCTTCTATATCCGTTGTCATTTTTACTTTTAACAAACTCGTATAACTTGAAGGAGCTTCTGATTTTATGATTTTTATTTCTATTCCTCTTTGTTTTGCCAAATAAGGAGCATTAACATAATTAACATCATGGAAGATTGAAGATAAAGCTCCTTTTAATACGGCGACTTCCAAAGGTTCTATATCCAATTTCGTAAGTTCTCCGTTTGCCGTTATTTCAAAAGATTTTATTTTTCCTTTCGATATCTGTCCTATAATTTCGCCCGCATTTTCGGAGATTTTCATGTAATCTTTAACGGGTTCTAATTTTTCGGGATTAAGCGAAGGAATATTAACGGCTGAATCCGTATAACCGCCTGAAAGAACTTTTTTAATTTGAGATGCCACATCCAAAGCGACATTAATTTGAGCTTCTTTTGTGCTTGCTCCAAGATGAGGAGTAAGTATTATATTATTTCCGTTATAATTAATCAAAGGGCAAGTTTCTATTTTAGGTTCGTTTTCATAAACATCTATAGCGGCCGCTGAAATTTTTCCATTTTCCAAAGCTTCTTTTAAATCGTTTTCATTAACCAAGCCTCCTCTCGAGCAGTTAATTATTATTGCGCCTTTTTTCATTTTATTTATATTTTCTTTATTTATTATATTAATCGTATCGGCAGTTTTTGGTATATGAATCGAAAGATAATCTAACTGCGGCAAAAAATTATCTAAAGAAGTTTCGTATAAAGCGCCTTTTTTAATTACCGTATCTTCGTTTGCAAAAGGGTCGTAAACTATGACTTTCATTCCGATTGACAAAGCTATATTTACCACTTTTCTTCCTATTCTTCCAAATCCCATTACTCCCAAAGTTTTTCCGAAAAGTTCGATTCCCGTAAAAGAATCTCTATTCCATTTTCCTTCTTTAGTGGATTGTGAAGCAGGAACTATATTTCTTGAAATTGCAAGCATTAAAGCTATGGTATGTTCGGATGCGGCTATTGTGTTTCCATCGGGAGAGTTTACCACGATTATTCCTTTTTCTGTCGCAGCATTAACATCTATATTGTCAACTCCGACTCCCGCTCTTCCGATTATTTTTAATTTTTTTCCCGCTTCGATTATATTTCTGCCGACTTTAGTCTGACTTCTTACCATTAAGGCGTCATATTCTCCGATTATTTTTATTATCTCCTCTTCGCTCATAGTGGGAATAAAAACAGACTCGGCGACTTCGGATATTATATCTTTAACGCATTTATTTATATTGTCCGTTATCAATACTTTCATTTAAAATCTCCCTTTAATTATTCGTTATTGTTTATTCAAATTATTTTATTTATCCAATTTTTTATTTATTCAATTCTTCAATTAATTTTTTTACTCCGCTTCCGACATCGAATTTATAACCTAATTTTATAAGGCTCGCTTCCAAAGAACCAACCGCCATAATCAAATCTCTTTCGCAGACAAATCCCAAAGTTCCTATTCTGAATATTTTATTTTCTAAATCTCCCTGCCCATTTGCCACTATTATATCGTAATCGTCTTTAAGAGTTTTTCTAATATCGGGAACGGTTATTCCGTTTGGAGGAAGTATTGAAGTTATAGCGTAGCTTGCGTTTTTATCGTCTTCTACAAAAAGTTTTAATCCGATTTCCCTTATAGCGTTTCTCAAAGATAGTGTAAGTTTTTTATGTCTTTTATTAATATTTTCGATTCCTTCTTCTCTAATCATTTTTAAAGAAGTATGGAGCGAGGATATTAAATTAACCGCCGGAGTAAAAGGAGTCGTGTCTTTTGCCAAAGATTTTTTATGTTCCGTCCAATTAAAATAAAAGCTAGGATTTTTGCAGTTTTCATGCATCTTAAAAGCCTTTTCGCTTGCAGTTAAAAAAGAAAGTCCGGGAGAAATCATAAATCCTTTTTGCGAACCCGAAATTGCGACATCTACATTCCATTCGTCCGTTTTAAACTCCATAGCGCATAAACTCGTTATTCCGTCAACTACGGATATGGCTTCATGATTTTTTATTATCGAGCATAAAGTTTTAATGTCGTTTGCAGCCCCCGTAGAAGTTTCGCTATGAGTTAAAGCGACTATTTTTATATCTTTATTTTTATTTAATGTTTCTTCCAAAACTTCGGGCTTTATTATATCTCCCGCTTCGGTTTCTATTTTTATAACTTCCGCTCCTCTCGATTTTGCAATCTTTATCCATCTCGCTCCAAAATTTCCGATTGACAAACATAGAACCTTATCGCCTTCGTTTATCAAATTTTCCAAAGCGGCGCACATTGCCCCCGTTCCGCTTGCCGTAAATAAAAATACATCGTTTTTTGTCTTAAATACATATTTTAAATTCTCGTATACTTCCTTTAGAATATTTGAAAATTCTTTACTTCTATGAGCCATCGGATGTTTTGCCATTTCCATTAAAGCGGATTCAGGCACAGGAGTGGGACCCGGTATCATTAAAAAAGTTTTATCTTTCATTTTATAGCCTCTCAAAATTGAAAATCAAGATTTATAATTTAAATAAATAATATAAAAAAAAATATTTTTGTCAATACTATATATAGTATTAATCATATTAAAAATTATAAAACGAATAAAGTTAACATAATAATTTATTATCTCACAAAAATTGTAAATTTTTTGTTTTTTAACTGTTGCAATATTTTTTTGATATTGTATAATTTCTTTTTTATAAAAAATTTGTTATAATACTTTTAATAAATTTATAAAAAAATATAATAACAATTAAAATAAAAAGTATGAGAAAGTATTTATATTTAAAGAGGTTTTTATGAAAAAATTAATACCAATATTTTTATTATTTTCTAATGTGGTTTTTTCGCAAGATTTTCAAGCTCGTTTAAGTCTATCTATGGGAGCCGTTATGACTTTTAGCACAGCAAAACATAATATTTGGAAACAATATAACGGATTTAGGATGGGAGGCTATCCATTTATATTAAATACTTTATTCTCTACAGGGTATAATTTTAAAATAAAAAATGATATCCTTACGAGTATAAGCGTTTTAGCGGAAACAGGATATAATTTTTCAGGTTATAGCAGACCTACGGATAAAAATTTTGGTAGCGAAGGGGGAACTTTTTATTTTCATAGTTTAGTTTTAGGGTTAATTTCAACTTTAAACTTTTATAATGATGTTTCATTAGGTATAGGAGCGGGCGTAATGTTTCCTTTGCATGCGAATATTTTTGGTTATTGGGAATTGATGGGAGATTATACGGGAGTTAAAGAACTATCATATAAAGATATAAAAAAATTATATAAAGTTCCCGTTATGCCATATATCAAATTAAGCGTAGAAAAGACTATTAAATATAATAAAGTAGATTTAATTGCTGGTGGAGTTTTTACTTATAATTTTGGTATGAGTTGCGATAGCGAAGTATTAACTTATTCGTCAAAGGCGATGGCTTCATTTGCGTATAATAACTATAAATTTTCCGCTTTTTCAGCAGAAGTTTTTATCGGATTTGGTTTTGGAAGACCAAAATAAAGTTATATTTGACATATTCATTCATTACCTCCCAAAATCCCCCGCGAAAGCGGGGGAGATTTTTATATATCGATTAATTTTATTCCGTATTGTTTTGAAATCTCCTCGTATTTTTTATTGCAAATATTTTCATCTCCTATCGGACTACTGCAATTATTCATCATATAAATTTTTTCCGTTATATTTTTTTCAGATTTATACATTTCGCAAAATTGTTTAATTGTCTCGTAAACGCAATAATCTTTAGCCTCTCCGCAGATATATATTTTATCATAATTTTTAATCTCTTTTGTCCAATAGTCGTTATATTGATTTTTATCGGTTATCACTTCGGGTTTTATCGCTCCATACATTTCGGTTAATTTATCCGTTCCTTTTATTATTTTCTTTATAGAGGTTTTTTTAACCATTTCAAAAAACACTAGAATATTTGAAAGTTGTTTTTCTATCAGCCATCCGTCAGTTGCGTATATGCAATGATAAGTCCAAATAATTAAATTTTGACTTCCCTGTTCCTTTAATTTTTTTACATATTCTGTTTGAGCTTCTTTATAAACGGGAATAACTTCTTTATTTTCTATTTTCTCCAATGTTATTTCGGTGAAAGGTTTGACATATTCGCCGTTTGGAGTTTTCCATAAAAAAGGATGAAATATTGAATCGTAGCTGTGAGTGTCCATAGTGGTATAAATTGCAGATAACGATTCCATATTGTCGTAAATAAATTTTATTATTCTTTTTATATCGTCTGTGGCTCCTTTTACTGGCAAAGCGCCTTTTTCCAAATCTATAAAATCTCTTTGGGCGTCTATTATAAGCAGCGCTTCATTTTTTTTATTTTCTATTTCATTTTCTATATTAATAGAAGAAGCAAGATTATAAATTTCGTTTTGATTTATTGGATTTTCTTCTTTTCCAATATATTTTTCGTTTACTATGTTTTTTAAATCAATCATAAAAATCCTTTTTTAATAAATTTTTCAATAATTATAAATAATTATTAAATTAAAATATTTTATTTTTATTATATCATATTATTTTATTATTTTGTTTATTAATTATTAAATATTATTAAAGAATTATTAAAATAATTAATAAGATAATTATTAAAAATTAAAATTTGACTTTACGATAGAATTGTGTATAATTCTAAAAACAGTAATTTATTAAAAAAGGAGAAAATATGAAAAATATAGTAATCATATTGTCTATA
>CAZRYV010000076.1:0-9683 GCA_964604385.1 uncultured Brachyspira sp. | reverse complement strand
ATTATTTTTACGGATTAATTAATAATCATAAAAATAATATAAAAAATATATTAAATAAATTATTAAGGATTTTATTATGGCTCTACAAATTGATTTGAAAGAGAGATTTCAAAGATTTGGAGCGGCGATGTTCGTTCCGGTTCTTCTTTTCTCTTTCTCAGGTTTAATAGTGGGACTCACTATTATTTTTAAGGATAAGAGTTTTGTCGGCAATTTGGCGAATCCCGAAGGAGTTTTTTACAGAGTGGTTACTATAATAGAAGAGGGAGGCTGGACTATATTTAGAAATATGCCTTTATTCTTCTGTTTGGGAATACCCGTTGGACTTTCTAAAATCGCTCCTGAAAGATGCATTATGGCGACTTTAATCTGCTATTTATCCTTCAATTATTTTATCAATTCTATACTCGGTTTTTGGGGACCGTCATTTGGAGTTGATTTTTCTCAAGATGTTGGAGGAACGAGCGGTTTGGCTTTAATAGCTGGAATTAAAACGCTGGATACAAATATACTCGGTGCGATTTTTGTCGGACTAATTATGACTATCGTTCATAACAGATTCTATGAAACTAAACTTCCCGATTATCTCGGAGTTTTTCAGGGAACTTCTTTCGTTCATATAGTGGGATTCGGTTGTATGTTGATTTTGGCTTTTGCAACTTGTTTAATATGGCCCAAAATACAGGCTTTGATAAATTCTATGCAGGGATTTTTGGCAAGTTCGGGAGGATTGGGAGTTTTTATTTATACTTTACTAGAAAGATTACTTATTCCTACGGGGTTGCATCATTTTATATATGGTCCTTTTATATACGGTCCCGCAGTAGTTCCCGAAGGCATAGAGCGATTTTGGATAGCGCATGCGTCTGAATTTTCAAATATGGTTGAACCTTTGAAACAGATTTTCCCTCAAGGAGCTTTCGCGTTGCATGGAAATTCCAAAGTATTCGGAGCGCCGGGACTCGCTTTGGCTATATATTTCTGTTCCGATAAAGAAAATAGAAATAAAATGGCCGCTTTATTAATCCCCGCAACGGTAACTTCTATTTTAGTTGGAATAACCGAACCTTTGGAATTCACATTTTTATTTATATCTCCTTTCTTGTTTTTGGTTCATTCCATACTAGCGGCGTCTTTGGCTACGGTTTTATACGAAGTAGGGGGAGTAGTCGGAAATTTTGGAGCAGGTTTATTGCAGTTTATAACGCAGAATTGGATATTCGCATTGAAAAATCATGCGGGAATGATTGTTTCTCATATAATCATAGGGCTTATATTTACGGGAATATGGTTTGTAGTGTTTAGATTTTTAATACTTAAATTTAATATAGCCACTCCCGGAAGAGGTGTTTCGCAAACTAAATTATATACAAAATCGGATTATAAAGAGAAAGAAAAAAAGAAAAAATCCGGTTTTGAAGAACAGTCTAAAGTTTATTTGGAAGCTTTGGGAGGCGCCTCAAATATAGAAGGCGTTACAAACTGCGCTACAAGATTAAGGGTAACTGTAAAAGATATAAATAAAGTCAAAGATGCGGAAGTTTTTAAAGATGGCGGAGCGCATGGATTGATGAAAAATGGCAATTTGGTTCAGGTTATAGTTGGGCTTTCGGTTTCGCAATTAAGAACCAAATTTGAACAATTATTAAAAGAAGAAAATGAAAAAGATAACGAATAGTTTTAAAATTTTGTAAAATTATAATATGAAAAATTATAAAAAATAAATATAAAACAAAAATTAAATTAATTAAGGAGTTATTAAAAAATGAAGAAACATTCTGTTGTTATAGCGGGAGGAGGAAGCACATTTACTCCCGAAATACTTTTAATGCTTTTAAGCGAAGAGGAAAGATTTCCATTGTCGGAGGTGAAATTATACGATAATGACGCCGAAAGACAGGCGATTGTGGGAAATGCATGCGCCATCATAATGAAAGAGAGAGCGCCGCATATAAAATTTGGTTTTACTACCGACCCTAAAGAAGCTTTTACGGGAGTAGATTTCGTTATGGCTCATATAAGAGTTGGAAAATATGAAATGCGTTCGTTGGATGAAAAAATTCCTTTAAAATACGGTTGCGTAGGACAAGAAACTTGCGGAGCAGGAGGAATGGCTTACGGTATGCGTTCCATAGGTGGAGTTTTGGAACTTATAGATTTTATGGAAAAATATTCTCCCGATGCTTGGATGCTCAATTACTCAAATCCGGCAGCTATAGTAGCCGAAGCTTGCAGAAGATTAAAACCTAATTCTAAAGTTTTAAATATTTGCGATATGCCCGTTGGAATAGAAGATTATATGGCAGTTATATGCGGATTAAAATCTAGAAAAGAAATGCAAGTTAGATATTTCGGTTTGAATCATTTTGGATGGTGGACAAGTATCAGGGAAAAAAGCACAGGAAGAGATTTAATGCCGATTTTAAAAGAGCATATTTCAAAACATGGTTATTTGTATCCTAATTTGGACGCTGCTCACATGGACGAGGATTGGCGTTCGACTTATGAGAAAGCTAGAGATACTTGGGCTATTTCACCGGATTATATGCCGAATACTTATTTTAAATATTATTTATTCCCGGATTATGTCGTGAGTCATTCTGATATAAAATATACTAGAACGGACATGGTTAGGGACGGAAGAGAGAAGAGAGTTTTTGGCGAATGTAAAAGAATAACGGAAAATGGCACGGCTAAAGATTCTACTTTTGAGGTTGGAGGACATGCCACTTATATAGTTGATTTGGCATGCGCTATAAGTAATAATACCAACGAAAGAATGCTTCTCATAGTTCCAAATAACGGTTCTATAATCAATTTCGACCCTACGGCAATGGTTGAAATTCCTTGTATAGTGGGTTCTGCGGGACCCGAACCTTTGGTTATGGGAGAGATTCCAAGATTCAATAAAGGTCTAATGGAACAGCAAGTTGCGGTTGAAAAATTGGTATGCATGGATAGAAGGCTCTTATCTTAAAATGTGGCAGGCATTATCTATGTCTAAAACCGTTCCGAGCGTGGAAGTAGCTAAAAAGATATTGGACGAATTGATAGAAGCCAATAAATCTTTCTGGCCAAAATTAAAATAAATTAATTAAGCAAAACATAATTGAAATTAAATTTAATAAAATTATAAATTAAGAATTATAAATAAACAAGGAGCCAATTTTATAAAGCGGTTTCCTTGTTTATTTTATTTTAGCATTATGTTAAAATATTTTTATGAAAAATAATAGAAATATTATAACGAATAAATATTCGAATAAAAATATAATTCATTCTATAGACGAATTATTAAGAAGATTGTCAAATTTGCTTGCAATAACGGGTTCTATATTTGCAATATTCGTTTTGCTTATGCAGATAAGGAGCATTAATACTTATAATTTTTATATAGCGAATTATGAAAAAATAATAAATATTATAACCGTATGTTTTATATTTATACTTTTAGACCAAATAAGAATAGCTCCAAGAAAATTATACATAATAGTGCCGATTATTCAGATTATAGGATTGTTATTTGTTAATTTTTTCAGTAAAAAATATTACGATATATATTCGAGCAGAATAATTTGGGTTATAGCGGGTTCTGTTTTATTCTTTTTAATCATAGTTATAAATTGGCTTAGATTGTCTTATTCAAAATTTACTCTATACCAATTAATCATAGCATCTTTTATCTTCGTAATAACTTTAGGCAGTTTGCTTCTTTATTTGCCTTTAAGCACTGTCAAGGGAAGCATTCCTTTTATAGACGCTTTATTTACCGCCACAAGCGCAGTCTGTGTTACTGGACTTACCGTTATAGATATTTCAAAGGAACTTACTCTTTTTGGACAAATAGTTTTGATAATATTAATACAAATTGGCGGATTGGGTATTATGTCGATATCGGCGATAGTTCTTTTATTTTCTGTAAATAAGGGAAGCGTTCAAGATAGAATAAGAACTTTGGAGATGTTTAACACTCAAAATAAGGATATTATAAGGTCTACGATTAAAGTTATTTTTTTTGCTACTTTTTTAATAGAATTTGCAGGCGCCATATCTTTATTTACGGTTTTTAATAACGATGTTTCGGCAAAACTCGGAGAGAAAATATTTTCTTCTCTATTTCATTCTATAAGCGCTTTTTGTAGCGCCGGTTTTTCTTTATATAAAAATAGTATGCATGAATATTCTAATAATATAACGATTACTGCAACCATAGGCTCTCTTATAATATTGGGAGGAATCGGATATCCCGTGATTTTAACCGTTTTTTTTGCGATTAAAAATAAAATAATGGGAAAAAGATATATAATTGACACTCAAACTACAATAGTTTTATTTACTAGTTTTATTTTGCTTTTATTTGGATTTTTATTTATATTTTTTAACGAATATTACGGAGCGTTAAAAGATATGCCTTTAAGGGAAAAAATACTCGTATCGGCTTTTCAAAGCATAAGCCCTAGAACGGGAGGATACGAAACTATAAGTTATACTTCTATGAATAGCGTCACTATAGGAATGGTAATATTCCTTATGTTTGTGGGAGCTTCGCCTAGCGGAACGGGCGGAGGAGTGAAGACTACGACATTATTCGTATTTGTCGCTTCTATTATAACGGCTATAAGCAATAGACCGTTTATAGTAGTCGGCGGAAGAAAGATAAAAGAATCGGCGGTTAATAAGTCGGTTGCAATATTTACTCTCGCTATGGTTATATCGGCATTTGCAGCTCTTTTAATATTCTATATAGATGGATATAAAGTTATGACTCCCGTGCTGTTCGAGGCTGTTTCGGCGCTATCTACTACGGGACTTTCTTTGGGAATAACTCCTTCGCTTTCTATATGGAGTAAAATTATAGTTATGTTTTTGATGTTTATCGGAAGAGTAGGGTATTTAACATTATTTATGAGCGTAGGTTCGATAGATAAAAGCAGATACGGTTTAATAGATTTGCCTACGGGAGAGGTTACTATAGGATAATTAATATTTTACTAAATTAATAAAAATAGATTTTATTTAATGTTTAAATTTGAATATTAAAATTGTTGAAATTATTAAATATTAAAATTAAGGTAAATGATTATGATTAATGGCAGAAAAAATTTTTTTATATTATTTATATTTTTTATATTTTGGACGGTTAATTTATATAGTTTTTCTTTAAATAATTTTATGGGCGAATTAACTGCAAAATGGGATGTTGATAGAGCCAACAGATTATTTAGAAATGGAAATTACGAAGGCGCTATAAGTTTGTATGAAAGGGCTTTAAGCAAAGTCACAAATTCTCCTCAAATATATTATGATATGGGAACTACGATGGCTTCCGTTGGAGAGATGGACACTGCGATACAGTTATTCGATATGGCAAAAAATAATTTTAACGAAAAAAACAGCAAATCTATGAAGAGCGCAACTTATTATAATTCGGGAATAGCGAAAATAGAAAACGAAGATTATCAGGGAGCTATAGACGAGCTTATAGAATCTCTCGTAAATAATCCAAAAGACGAGAATTCAAAAAAAGCGCTTGAATATGCAAAAAAGAGATTGGAAGAACAGAAAAATAACAGCGGACCGGAAAGTCAGAGCTCGGAAGATGAGCAGGATGGAGAGAGCGACAATAACGGGAATTCTGAAGATAATTCCGAAAATAATAATAATAATCAAAATAATCAAAACGACAGTATGGATAACGAAGATTCAAACGATAAAGCGGACGATAGGGAAAATGACAAATCGGACATTGACAGATTATTGGAATCTTTAAGGCAGTTTAGAAAAGATAAAGATAACGAGGAGCAATATTACGGCGGAGGAAGAATTGATAAGGATTGGTAAAATTTTTTTATTAATATTCGCATTATCATTTAATTTTTTATTTGCGCAAACTACCGTTACGGCAAAATTATCGGACGATAGAATCGGAATTGGAGAAATATTTACTTTATCGGTTACCATAGACAATAGCGTTGGAAAAATTACAATTCCCGATATAGACGGGCTTATGTTAAGAGGAACTTCAAAAAGCGTAAATATGATGTATTCTTCCGGTAGCTTAAAAACGATTCAAACTTACAGTTATAATTATGTCGCTCTTAAAGAAGGATTTTATACTATCGATAAAATATCTGTAAAGGCAAACAATAATACATATATTGCAAATCCCGTTTCGATAGAATTTTTAAGCAATTCTTTAAGAGGTTCGATTCTTGGAAAACCCGAAGGCGATTCTTTCGACAGATTTATGAATTACGGAGAAGATATTATAGTTAATAATACCGTAAGCAAAAGAGAAGTTTATATATACGAGCCTATTTATATAGAGCAAAAAGCGTATTCGCATGTTCCCGTTAATGTTATAGGAATATCGAAAATTCCCGACAGAAACGATTTTTTATCGTATTCGGATTCTTCGGAAAAAAATTCTTATACGGAGATAATAGACGGTAAAAGAATAAATGTAATTCCGCTAAAAAAAGAAGTTTTATACGCCGTAAAACAAGGTAAAAAAAATATATTAACGACTCCTTTCGTATTTGAAAAAAATAATATGTTTTACGATAGGATTCAATACGGTGAAGAAGAGATTGATATTAATATTTTGCCTCTGCCAAATAATAAAGGTTATGAGAATTTTTCGGGCGCCGTTGGAGATTTTAAATTTTACGCTAAAATAAATAAAACTAATATTAATATTGGAGACGAGGTTTTAATTTCTATAGAAGTGACGGGCGAAGGAAATATATCTATTATAAATATGCCGAATATAAATGACGATATAAAAACTTATTTTTCGGTTTATCAGCCAAAAGTATTTGAAACGAATTGGTTTGAAAATAATAAATTAATGGGGAGAAAAACTAAAGAATATATTTTAGTAGCGACTAATGACGGAGATTATACGATTCCAAATATAGATTTCTGTTATTTTTCGCCTAACGATAAAAGTTATAAAAATGTATATTCGGATAATATTAATCTTTTTATAAGCGGAGATAAAAATTATAATAATTATCCGACTTTCGCAAATAGTTCTCAAAAAAATTCAGTAATGCCGATAAAAAACGGAATAATAAAAGAGCGTAACGATAAAAATTTTAAATTATTGAATATGAATATAATTTATATATATATTTTGTTAATGTTGGTAATTTCGATTATAATTTACAATTTTGAAAAATTAAAAAATATAAAGTTTAAATTTTTAAATATTTCAAACGGCGACAATAAAATCTCCGAGATGGATTTTATATTGGAATATTATAATAAAAATAATAGAAAAGAATATTGCAAAAGCGTTGAAGAATTTTTAATAAAAAATATAAAGGAAAAATTTAATATAGATTCGAATAAAGATAATAAAGATATGTATAAAGAACTTGAAAATCATAATATAAATGCGGAGACTATAAAAAATATAAAAGAAATAATAGATTTATGTCAATTTGAATTATATTCGGGAGATTCTGTTTATAAAAACGAGGATTATCATACGAAAGTAATTAATATATTAAAAGAAATGGAAAACTTGAAGTGAAATATATAATATTATTGTTTATCTTTCAATCTTATTTATTATCTAATTTATTATATTGCGAGATTGATTTTGATAAAATAAATTCGATGTTCGATAATGCGAATAAATTATACGAGGAAGGCGATTATTTGGAAGCGAATAACTTATATATAAATATAGCCTCTTCGAATATAATTTCAAAAGATTTATTTTATAATATAGCCTCTTCTTATGCGGAAATCGGAAGCAATGGATATGCAATCCTTTGGTATGAAAGGGCTTTAAATATATCTCCTTTCGACAAAGAAATAAAAAATAATATTTCTTTATTAAACGGAGATGATAATCAATCGGTTTTAATCGTGATTTTTTATTTAACTTTACTATTATTCGTAATATTCTTTACGGTTTTAATAATATTATTTGTAAGAAAAAGAAAAATATATTATTCGTTTATTATACTTGCCGTTTTGTTTATCATACCTTCTATAATTAGTTATAATTTAATTAACTCAGATTATTTAATTGCGGTTAGTCGAACAAATTTGTATTCGGGCGGAAGCGAGAGAACGGATATAGTTTCCGTAATTAACGAAGGCGAGAAATTTAGAATATTGGAAGAATATAGCAATTGGTATTATGTAAAGGGCTCTTTTAAAGGTTGGATAAACAAATCGTTTGTAGAAAAAATATAAATTAAGTATTTCAATTTATTATATTACGATATAATATTATTATGCGAGGATATATTTATGGTGAAATTAGATTTTGACGAAAGCGAAATATGTAATAGAAAAAGCAAAATATTAAAAGAGGGAAATTATAAAAAAAACAGAATATTAAAAAATAAAAAAATTAGTTCTAAAGATATTTTAAAATACAAAGGCTCTCGTATTTGGGAAGGAAATCTTAACGATATGAGAGAAGATAAATGATAGAATATAAAAACGGAATTCTTGTAGACACTTCGGTTTGGATTTGTATAGGAATTTAAGAAAAAAAGGAATTACTATTAGAAAGTCTGTGGATTGCTTAATAGCGTCTTATGCTTTGGTAAATAATTTGCATTTATTTTTTATTGATAAAGATTTTGAAAATATTTATCAAAATTCAGAAATGAAAATTATATCCGTATAAATTAAATATCCAAAAATAAACAAGCCACTTTATGGTTTTTGTTTACATCTTCCAAAACGGGAGATTTATATTTGCATTCTTCTTTTGCGTATATGCATCTCGTATGGAATCTGCATCCTTCGGGAATATCGGACGCATTTGGAATTTCGCCTTTTATTGGAAGTTCTTTTATTATATTTACTCTCCCCGATGAAATATCGGGAACGGCTTCGATTAAAGCTTTTGTATAAGGATGTTTTGGATTATCTATTATATCATCGGCGTTTCCGATTTCTATTATTTTGCCCAAATACATAACGGCTATTCTGCCCGCAAAGTATCTTGCCGTAGATAAATCATGCGTAATGTAAATATAGCTTAAATTTCTTTTTTCCTGAAGTTCTTTCATCATATAAAGAATTTCCGCTCTAGTCGATAAATCTATCATAGATACCGGTTCGTCCGCTATAACCAATTTTGGATTTAATATTAACGCTCTTGCTGTTGCTATTCTTTGTCTCTGCCCGCCCGAAAGCATGTGAGGATAAACTTCCATAAACTCTTCACTTATTTTTACATCCCTTAAAGCGTTTATAACTTTTTCGTTATAAGTTTCTTCGTTTCCTTCGATTTTATGAATATATAGAGGCTCTTTTAATATATCTTTTATTTTAAATCTTGGATTCATAGAAGCGTAAGGGTCTTGAAATATCATTTGAACTTTTTTTCTATAATTTTTTATCTCTTCGTTTTTTAAAGAATTTATATTTTCGTTTTCAAATAAAATTTTTCCTTCGGTTGGAGTTATTAGATTCATTATCATTTTTCCAACAGTTGTTTTACCGCTTCCCGATTCGCCTATAATCGCAAGTATCTCTCCTCTTTCTACTTCAAAATCTATTCCGTCAACCGCTTTTATTTCTTTATTTTTTTTCAAAAGAGTTTCTACTATATTAACTTTTGGATGAAAATACTTTCGGACATTCTCTAATTTTAAAATTATATCGTTATTCATAATTTTATTTTATATTAAAAAAGAAAAAATTAA
>CAZRYV010000075.1:7958-9888 GCA_964604385.1 uncultured Brachyspira sp. | reverse complement strand
CTTATCAAAAGCCTCTCCGGCCGCATCATCCCTGGTTTTTCCCAATATTTCATAAATAGGTTTAACTTCATCGTATAACCTAAAACATTTATGAAGTTCTCTTAAAGCCAAATCCACATTATTATCGTTGGCTATAGGTCTTGCAACCAAATCGTAATAATATACCGCGTTATAAAACATTTCGTTAGTATCAGTAAATTTTACATTGGTATAATTTTCCAAGATCTTATTAGCCTTATATAATATTCTAAATAAATAATCGTCTTTTAAGATACCCAAATTTGTCTGAAGAATATTATAGCTTTTATCGAGAGCTTGGTCGTCCGTATTTCTCAAATCCGTAAAGGTCGGAGAGAATGCGGAAATACCGTCAATCGTATCTATAGTTTCTTCGCTTGATTGCTCATTTTCCGTTTGCCCGTTTTCGTCGGCATTGGCATCGTCTTGAGCAAATACAGAACTTAATGCCAAAATCATTACGATTAATACAAGAAATATTTTTTTCATGTATAACTCCTGTTTTTAATTTAAATTATTTAGCCACATATAAATATTGCTTAAAGTTTTATAAAACGCCATTTTAGGTTGGGAATTGGTATTTATCAGAGTATTAACCGTTAAATCCAATTCGTCAATTACCCATATTACGCTTTTATCCGAAATCGAATTTGGAAATATATAATCTCTATCTTCAACTTCGAGATATTTATCTTCCAAAGACTTTTTCAAGAGATTTATCATCTCTTTCATAGCGTCTATAATATCGTAATTTCCTTCGGTAAGCAAAGTCATTATCGCCGATATTTGAGACGCGTTATTATTAAAAACAGCCTCTATAAAAGATAATAAAACTTCTCTTATATTATCGCTTAAATTCGATTTTTTGTCAAGCGTATATTTTATAGCTTTTGCCACGCTTCCGTAAGAATATTGCAACGCTAAAGCAGTTTTTTCCTCGTCTAATCTTAATCTCTTCATTAAAATCGCTCTTAAAGTTTTTTCGGATAAAGGAGAAAATTTTAATTCCATCATTCTCGATATTAAAGGTTTCATTCCGTCTTGCGTAAGTTTATTCGTATCGGACGAAATTAAAATAAAAATATTATTATCAGAAGGCTCTTCCAAAGTCCTTAAAAATATATTTGGAGCTCTCTTATCCATTAATTCTATTCCTTCTATTATGATTATTCTTTTTTTTCCAAATCTCGGTTTTCTATAAGTCATTTCTATAATATTGCGGACAGTGTCGAGAGGTATAACCGTATGAATTATATTATAATGAATTTTCTTTAAGGCATCGAAAAAATTTCCATCTATAGAACATTTCTTTTTAGTTCCTTTGTTTTTAACTATTTCGATCGCTTCTTTAGATTTCGCTCTAAATATGGAATCTATAAATTCTATATTATCTTCGTTGAGTTCGTTCAAAGTATAATTAACCGCCAAATAATAAGGTTCGATTAAAGCGAATCGCGAAGTTTCTTTTTTTTGTCCGAGCATATATTCTTTAGGCTCGCTTGCAGGATAATTATCGTAGCAGTCGAAAATTGTAGATTCTACTTTATAAAGTATTGAACGGCATGCGCTATAAAAATCGTTAAATAAATAAGGCAGTTTATATTCCAAATACTGATTAAAATATATTTCCGCATTTCTAAATCTCTCGTCCGTTCCCGCCACAACCACATCGGGATGTTTGTATCTGTCTATCATTTTACAAGATTCGCATTCGTCACAATAAGTTCCATTTTCTCTTTCGCATAAAATAACTTTTGCATAATTTAAAGCGCTTTCAAATTTCCCTATTCCTTCCTCGCCGTAAAACAAATATGCATGATGAAGTCTTCCGCTTTTATAAATTCCCGACATTATTTTTAACGGGACGCTTTGCCCTAATACTTTAGCCAAAATTATATTCCGTAAAAGTTTT
>CAZRYV010000075.1:3417-7858 GCA_964604385.1 uncultured Brachyspira sp. | reverse complement strand
ATTTTATAATAAAAAAGACACCGCATTAAATACGATGCCTTTTATAATTTTATTTACAATTTTATCTGTAAATTATTCCCTTGTAAAAGAACGAGAAATATTTTCCCATCCCCACCAACCGGGACGGAAAGATAAATCAACATAGGCGTCAAAAGAAGCTTCGGCGCTCATTTCACTATTAAATATAATCGTTCCGTTATGAGTATTTCCATCGTTGTCTACGCAAGTTATTTTTGCAATATAAGGATAGCTAAAAGTTCCGTCAATTTTTCCCATATAAGAGACATCATTACCGGGAATATCGCCGCTTAAAAGCTCTATACTGCCGTCATAATCAACCTTAAATTGACGCCAATGCTCTTGCTCGTCGCTTCCATAAGTCCAATTTCCTGCAAGTTCAATATTTATTTCTTCAGATTGGTCTTTTGTTAACGAACATATAATTTCCGCTCCGTAATTGCTAAACTTTATTATTAACTTACCATCTTCCGTAAAAGTTGCTTTGGCTGTAATTTTAGCAAAGTTATCATCTTTATATTTAACAACTTCCAAATTATAATTAGTTCCTGTTTCATTTGAAAGAGAATATAATTTACCTTGCACATCGATATTTCCATCGGCGTATTTTCTTATCACTCTTATATACGGTTTTGATTGAGAGTCGACTTTTACATCGGCATAATAATAGAATAATTTTGAATAGTCTTTATTTCTTATATATCCGCCCGATTTGAAAGATTTATTTATGAATTGAGTCAAATCTTGCGTAAAATCAATGTTTAATTTGTCACCATTTTCTGGTTTGGGAGTTTGTCCGCTTACTCCCGGCGCCTGCTCTATAGATTCTATAGCAGAAAGATTATTAGCGTCCGTAGGTTTATCGCTACATGCGATAGCTATAAATACCGTTATAATGGCAATTGCCATTAACCATAATTTTTTCTTCATAATCATAAACTAACTCCTTATAATATAAATATATTATATAACTATATATAAAATAGCAATTTTTTTATTTTTGTCAAGCATTTTTTTATTAAAGATTTATTAAAAATTAAAAAGCATTTGACAGCAATTAATTTTTATTATATAATTTTTAAAATAATTTATAAAAATAATAAAGTAATAAAATTTTTTAAAAATAGAGGTGCAATATGTCTGGACACTCCAAGTGGGCAAGTATTAAACATAAAAAAGCCGCAAACGATTCAAAAAAAGGAAAAATTTGGTCTAAAATAGCAAAAGAGATAACCATTGCCGTAAAAGAGGGAGGAAGTCCCGACCCCTCTCAAAATGCAAGATTAAGAATGGTTATAGTTAAGGCTAAAGGCACGAATATGCCGAACGACAATATAGACAGAGCTATAAAAAGAGGAACAGGCGGCGGAGACGGCGCCACGATAGAAGAAATATCCTACGAAGGTTATGCGCCCGGCGGAGTTGCAATTATAGTGGATGTCGCAACCGATAATAAAAATAGAACGGCTGCAGAAATAAGGTCTATATTCAGTAAAAATGGCGGTAATTTGGCAGAAAATGGCAGCGTTTCTTGGCAGTTTAAGAAAAAAGCAATCGTTATAATTCCTTCGGCTGGAAATACGGAAGAAAGTTTAATGGATATAGTTTTGGATGCGGGAGCGGAAGATATAGAACAGGACGGAGAAGTATTTTCCATAACGGGACCTATGGAATCTCTATCTTCAATAGTGGATGCGTTAAAAGAAAAGGGAATAGAGCCTGAAAGCGCCGAAATAGTGAGAGTGGCAGATAATAATATGACTATAGCGGAAAGCGAAGCTAAAAAAGTAATGAAAATTATTTCTTTATTTGAAGACCATGACGATGTTTCTGCAGTAGCTACGAATTTGGAAATTACCGATAACCTTATAGAAGAATAAAAGAATTTAAAAAAATTATTAAAGTTATTTATTAAAAAATTTTATTAAAATTGTTTTTATAATTTTTTTGTAAATAATTAATTTTCTTGCTTGATTTTTTTGTAAAATTATATAAAATACTATGAATAATAATCTTATAAAAATATTTTAAGGAGCATATTATGTTAAAAAATAATATTCTAAAAGTAATTATAAGTTTTGCGGTAATTGTTATTACAATTATGTCAATTATGAGTTGTAAAGACAAAAGCGAAAAATTATATGTAGGAACAAATGCAGAGTTCGAGCCTTTCGAATATAGAGAAAGCGGAAATATAGTAGGTTTCGATATAGAGCTTGTAAACGAAATAGCGAAACTAATAAACAGAGAAATTGAAATCGAAGATATGGCTTTTGACGGCTTACTTCCTGCTTTACAAACTAAAAAAATCGATTTAATAATTGCGGGAATGACGGCTACGGAAGAGAGAAAAAAGAATGTTAATTTTTCTGAACCTTATTATAAATCTCAGCAAGCTATGGTAGTTCATAACGATGAAAACAATATAAAAACTTTTGACGATTTAGAAGGAAAAGAAGTCGGAGTAATTTTGGGCTATACGGGAGATTTAATAGTATCCGAAATTCCAAATGTTAGAATTCAAAGATATAATGCCACTTCCGAAGCGATTATGGGATTAAAGTCTAAAAAAGTTCAAGCGGTGGTTTTGGATTACGAGCCGGCTAAAAATTATTCTGCGCAAAATCCAGAATTGAAATTGGTGGAAACGGCTTCTGAAAGCGAAGAGTATGCTATAGCCGTAAGAAAAGAAGAAACTCAACTTTTGGAAGATATTAATAAGGCTTTGACTACTCTTAAAGAAAACGGAACTTACGATACTTTATTAAACAAATATTTTAAATAAATAATTTTAAATAAATATTTAAAGAAAATATATTTAATTTTTAATTATTTTTTAATATTTATTAAGTTTTGTAATTTTTTATATTAAAAAGTTATAATTATAAAACGGAAAACTACAATGGAATATTTAGGGCTTCTTAAAGATATATTTTTTACCAACGGTAGATATATGTATATGATTAAGGGGCTTTTATTTTCCGTTGGAACTACCGCATTCGCAGCGTTGGTAGGAATAGTATTAGGAATATTTATAGCCCTTATGGAACTTTCGCATTTTTACCCTTTAAAAAATAAGAAGGGATACGAAAATTTTAATCCTATATCAAAATTAGCTTTCGGGTATGTTAATCTTATAAGGGGAACTCCCGCAGTCGTTCAGCTTATGATTTGGGCAAATGTTATTTTCGTAGGCGCTTTAAGAAATACACCGATATTGCTTATTTCGGGAATAGCGTTCGGCATAAATTCTGCAGCTTATGTGGCGGAGATTATAAGAGCGGGAATAGAAGGACTCGACAAAGGACAGATGGAAGCGGCGCGCGCTTTGGGTATGAACTATGGACTTTCTATGAAAGAAATTATAATTCCTCAAGCTATAAAAAAAATACTTCCCGCGCTTGTAAGCGAATTTATAACTTTACTTAAAGAAACTTCCATTGTCGGATTCATCGGCGGAATAGATTTATTGCGTTCGGCTAATATTATAACGAGTCAAACTTACAGAGGAGTAGAACCTTTAATCGCTGTCGGCATAATATATTTAATTTTAACTTCAATCTTCGCAACATTTATGAGAAATATTGAGAAGAGATTAAAAGAAGGGGATTAAAAGTGATTAGAATAGAAAATTTGCATAAAAGATTCGGCAAACTTCAAGTATTAAACGGAATCGATATTAATATTGAAAAAGGCGAAATTATAGCGATTATAGGACCTTCAGGAAGCGGAAAATCTACTTTTTTAAGATGCATAAACAGACTAGAAGAGCCTACCGATGGAAAAATATTTATTGACGGAGAGAATATTTTAAATAAAGAAACGGATATAAATAAAATAAGGGAAAAAGTTGGAATGGTTTTTCAGCATTTCAATTTATTTCCTCATAAAAATGTCATAAAAAATATTACATTGGCTCCGATAAAAATTAAAAATTATTCTTCAGAATTAGCCGAAAAAAAGGCGGATAATCTTTTAAATAAAGTCGGACTAATTGACAAAAAATATTCTTATCCGAATCAACTTTCCGGCGGACAAAAACAGAGAATAGCGATAGCGCGTGCTTTGGCGATGGAACCTGAAGTTATGCTTTTTGACGAGCCTACTTCCGCATTAGACCCAGAAATGATAAAGGAAGTTTTGGATGTTATGATAGAGCTTGCAAAAGAGGGAATGACTATGCTTATAGTCACTCATGAAATGGGATTTGCAAAAAATGTAGCCACAAGAATATTGTTTATGAACGATGGAAAAATACTCGAAGACGAAAAACCCGAAGAATTCTTCAATAATCCTAAACATAACAGAACTAAAGAGTTTTTATACAAAGTTTTGAATAAATAATTATAAAAACTCAATAATAAAAAAGCGAGGCGTTAAACCCCGCTTATATTTCGATTTTTAACTTTTAATTATTATTTTA
>CAZRYV010000075.1:0-3317 GCA_964604385.1 uncultured Brachyspira sp. | reverse complement strand
ATTATTTTAAGGCAATATTGTAAGTATCCAAAGCTATAGCCTTTTCTTCGTCTGTCGCTATGACATACAATTTTATAGGAGCGCCGTCCTTTTCAAAATTAGCGCATCCGCGGGCTTTGGAGTTTTTAGCAGAATCTACTTTTATTCCCAATTCTTCCATCTCCTCAAGTATTCGTCCTCTTATTTCGGGACTATTCTCCCCTATTCCGCCCGTAAAGACTATGCCGTCCAAATGTCCCAAAACCGCCATATAAGAACCTATATATTTTTTGATTCTATAACAGAACATTTTAATCGCCAAAGCCACTCTCGGATTTTTGTCTTTCTGTTCGTCCAAATTTCTCATATCGTTGCTTATTCCCGAAATTCCCAAAAGTCCGCTCTTCTTATTTAAGATATTATCCATTTCTTTTGGTGATAAATTTTCTTTCGCCATTATAAAAGTTGCAACGGCAGGGTCCATATCGCCCGAACGCGTTCCCATTATCAAGCCTTCCAAAGGAGTAAGTCCCATACTCGTATCTACCGATTTTCCTCCCTTAACTGCCGTAACGCTAGCGCCATTTCCCAAATGACAAACTATAACATTCGCATTCGGTTTATTTTCAACTTTGCAAAACTCGCCATAAACATATTTATGAGAAGTTCCATGAAAACCGTAGCGGCGAATTTTATATTTATCGTAATATTCATAAGGAATCGCATACAAATAAGCATATTCCTCGATAGTCTGATGAAAACTCGTATCGAAACATAAAACCATTTTAGTGTCTTTAGGAAGAATTTCCTGACATGCTCTTATTCCCTGCAAACCCGCCGGATTATGAAGAGGACTTAAATCGGAATATTTTTCTATTTCTTTTATAGCATCTTCCGTAAGCAATGAACTTTTATTAAAAGCCTCGCCTCCATGCACCACTCTATGTCCAACTCCCGAAATTTCCTTCATATCCGAAATAACGCCGACATCCTTATCGGTTAAAAGCGAAAATATTAACGCCATTCCGTCCTTATGATTTGCAACTCTCTCTTCCAATTTTTTTTCTTTGTTTTTTTCAACCGCCGTATGTTTGAGAGCGCTAGTCTCTTCTCCGATTTTTTCCAAAAGTCCTTTAGCCAAAACTTTAGCTTCGGGCATGGAAAATAACTGATATTTGATGCTCGAACTTCCGGAATTGATTACCAATACATTCATGAAAAAACTCCTTTATTGATTTTTATGATTTTTTTGTTTTGATTTATTTTATTATATCATAGAATTTCATAAAAACAAGGGATTTTTGAAAAATGAACCACAATACTAAAATTAATTCAACTTTTTAACCCATAAAATATTATACTTTTCCAAAAATCTGTTTCCGCCGGCGATTTTTAATTTCGTTTTTTTTATCTTTGCTTCAACCGTAATAATCTCGCCTTCATATTTAATATATTCTTCAAAAAATTTCTCGTCAAAATAATAATCTCGCTCTTCGTCTGAAATAACCAAATCATAAAAAAGCGAAGTTCCCACTACTCTAACCTCGCCCGTTATTATTTTTTTACTTTTGCCAAATTTATTAAACGAAACTGCAAACAAAACGGCGAGTAAAAGAACTACAATTATAAAAAATAATCTTTTTTTCAATATTTTTTCCAATAAATAAATTTTTATAAAATCGACTTTAATTTAAAATTAATATTTTCAAATCAATATTCTTTAATATTTCCGTTTCTATCCAAAAGTATATTGATGGTTGGAATTTCTTCATTTTCTTCTTGAATAATCGGAATGCTTCTTCTCGCTCTTATATTTCTAACAGAACGCGTAGAAGTAGAACTTCCGCTTACGCTCGTAGTTAATGGAGAGCTTGACAAAGTCGTATCTTTATTAAGAACTATAATATTAGTAGTATTGTTTGTTCTTGTGACAATATTTCCGCTTGGAGTTGTAGAACAATTATTATAAACTACCATTGCGCCGGGATAAAGCGTTACGCTTCCGTTAGTATGCTTAACTGTAGTTTTTGTGCTGCTATTCCAATGATTTGTAATGCCGTCTATAGCGTTGCTCATCCAAGTTAAAAGTAAATCGTCCCATCCCGTTAAATCGCTCAAACCGTTTATTCCTCGTGCAACCTGCAAAACTTTCTGCCAATCGGCTGACTCTGTGGAATTTGCGATTTTTTTGAAAATATCGGATTTTTTACCATTTGTATTATAAAGCCAATGAGCAAATACGGATGTAGAATAATAATTCACTATTTGATTATTTCTGACGGAGGCGGGAATATCCCAAGTATAAAAAGAATAATAACTTATAGAGTTAAATCCCGTCATTCTTGCCTCTGCTGTCGCCTTATTAAATAAAATAGAAGTTGATTCTGAAAGCATTTCATTTAGCCAAGTGCTCATTTGTCTTCGTTTTCCGTCTATAACATAGGAATAATTTATAAGATGCTGAAATTCATGAATCATAGTTCCGATTGCATTCTCAAGTTCCTCTTTTATGCTCTTCAAATCCATATATAAAATTTCGCCTTCATTATAGCCATGCATATCGCTCGGATTAAAATATCCCAAAACTTTACTAGACGAAGTTTTTCCGTTTTGAATAGTCCAATTAATATCCATTAGTAAAATTATAACTTTTGAATTGCCGTCAATATCGGAATGAGTTCCGTAAATATTCGTCATATCCCTATAATAATAATCAAATTCCTGAGCGAGTTTTTCCAAGGCGTAAGTGCTAACTGTAGTAGGATTTTCTTGTTTTGATAAATAATTTGGATGAAAACTTGTTTGAATATAAAAAGCGGCATGTTCGGAAACTTTAAGAAGTCTGGCGGGAACATTAAACCATCCTGCCGTTTTTCCGTCATAAATCATCTGCCCGTAAAAATATCTGTTTTCTTCTAAAGACCTTACGCTGCTGAAATATTCTCTTATAGCGCATGAATAAAAACATGCGGCAAAAATCAAAGTTAAAAACAGTATTTTTTTCATTTTTCTTCCTTAATATAAGATTAATTATCATATTATCTCTTTCTGTTTCTAAATATATTATACAAAAAAAATTAAATTTGGCAACTATTTTTTTAAACTTTTTTAAAATTTTTTTTAACAAATTTTTTTTTACGGTTTTTAAATTATCGAAAAATTGACAAATATAATTTAATATTGTATTATAAAGTTAAATAATGAGGGGGCAAAAATTGATAAAAAAATTAATAAGAAATTTAACCAAAAATTCAATAAAAAATTCAAATTTCAATAAAAATTCTGCAAAAAATTTAAATGAAAACCTAATGAAAGATTTAACAAAAAATTTAAACGAA
>CAZRYV010000074.1:0-10205 GCA_964604385.1 uncultured Brachyspira sp. | reverse complement strand
TGTCAATAGTAAAAATGCTTTTATTAAAAAATATAAATTTATAAAAAATTATAAATAAAATATTCGATTATTTTTCCAAATAAGAATAAGAAAATTTATATTGCGCAAAAGGTATATAAAAAACATCTTTTAATTTTGGACTCTTCAATACGGGCGGCTCGTAATAATAAATAGGAATTATAACCGCTTCGTCCTCTATAAGAATTTTCTCCGCTCTGTGTAAAGCAGGCATTCTGATATTTTGGTCTATGGTTTTTGAAGCCGTTAGAATTTCCTCGTCAAAATCCTTGTTGGTAAATAAAGAGTGATTTTTATAAGAATAACTTACGAACATACTTAAAAATGTTGTAGGGTCATTGTAGCTTCCCGTCCAACTCGTTCCCGCCATAGTATAATTTCTTTCCGTTCTGAAAGCGTTGATAAAAGGAGCAAATTCCATTTGAGTAAGTTTAATGTCTATTCCCAAATTAACTTTCCACATATTCTGAACAGCCTCGAACATCGGTATATCGTTATTAAATGTAATATAAAATTCGAGCACAGGAAAATTTTCGCCGTTTGGGTATCCCGCTTCCGCCATTAGTCTTTTCGCTTCTTTAACATTATCCGAATAATCTTTTGGCTCAACGCTTATATATTCTCCTCCGTTTTCTCTAAAATCTCCGTTAATATCCGTCACTCCTCGAGGCACTAAAGCTCCTGCGGGTTTTCCCGATTTAACTATATTTTGAACGATATAATTTCTGTCTATAGCCAAAGACAATGCTCGTCTTACTCTTTTATCTTTCAAAATCTCGTTTGTAGTATTTAAAGCGTAATATTGAGTTCCTATTCTCGTTGCAATATCTATTAAACCTTCTTCCCTCAAAATATCTATATCCTGCCAAGGAAAAGTATCCGAAAAATGCAAAGCCCCTTCTTTAACTCCCGCTACTGCAGAATTTGGATTATCCATTAATACGAATTTTATTTTCTCGGCTACTATGGTGTCTCTATTCCAATAATTTGTATTCTTTACAACCGTTATGCTTTCGTCCGGTTTTCTCTCGAGCATTTTAAAAGCGCCGTTTCCAATGCAAGTTTGAGGATTCATAGTCCAATCGTTCGGATTTTTTTCAACGATATCCTCTCTGACGGGCGAAAAAACGGGTAAATTAACCAATTCCAAAAAATATGCAGTCGGATATTCTAATTTAACTTCTAGAGTAAATTCGTCCAAAGCCTTAATTCCAAATTCTTCCACATCAATCTCGCCAGAATTCACTTTAGAAAAATTAAGTATCGGTTCGAATAAATAACTCGGTTCGCTTGCCGTATCGGGATTTACAACTCGCTTCCAAGAATATTCAAAATCATGCGCAGTAAGAGGTTTTCCGTCCGACCATTTTCCGTTAGTTCTTAAATGAAATATATAAGTTAAACCGTCTTCGGAAATATCCCATCGTTCTGCCGCGCCGGGTTGAATTGCTATATCCTTATATTTTGTGGTAAGACATTCAAATAAATGCGTGACATAAGTAGAGCCTTGCAAAGTTATATTCAAAGCAGGGTCTATAGTTTTAGGTTCGGCTCCCAAATTAACATATATGGCGTCAATATTTTTATTTTTTGAACAAGAAGCGATAATGATAAATATTATAAAAAATATCTTTTTCATTTTTAATCTCTCTTAAATTATTGTTTGGAATTATGTTGACGAAATTATATTTTAAATTATATTTATGTCAATTAAAAATTATATTAATTAATCGTATTATTTTTTATAATTTTTGTAATAATATAATAATTATAAGAGTTGGTTTTTATTAAACTAATAACGGAATATTAGGAGGTTTTAATAATGATGGTTTTAGTTTATTCTATGCCTTTTCTTCTTTATTTGTGTTCGGGAATATTTAGCACGGTTTTGGTTATCAATTTGTCGGAGATAGGAGCGAATGCGTTTTTTATCTCGCTTTTAGCCGTCTTTTACGGTATGGGCATGATGGTTTGCGCAGGAACTTTTTCAAAATTAAAGATATCTAAAAATTTTTATCCAAGATTATTGTATATCGAAGCATGCATGCAGGCTGTTATAAGTTTTTTATGCATATTGTTTATAAATTTGCAAATAGCGTTATTTTATTCTTTTTTATACGGAATAAGCACCACAATATTTTTCGTATGTTTTCAGTCTTTGCTCGATTCGGTTTCAAAGGATTTGCCAATAAGAATAAGCGGAGGATTATTTATATTTTCTTGGACTTTGGGATTAGCGATAGGACCTACTATAAGCGGTTTGGTATACGAATTAAATCCAAATATAGGCTTTATAATTGTAATATTAATCAGCGTTTTAATGTTTAGCCTTTTTTATATGTCGAGACATTTGCATTTTAAAAGCAGAAAAAATAAATGGGAAGAGCCTTTTATGAGAGCGCCGAGATATAAAGTATATATAGGATGGCTTATAATATTCGTAGGAGCGGCGATTTTGCATACATTAAGATTTATGTTTATAGATTACGGAATAAAAGAATTAAATCTTTCAAAAGCTTTGGCAGGATTTCTTTGCGGAAGTTTGGCGGGATTTATGGCTTTCGGTTCATTAATCAGCGCTTTTTATATTAAATTTTTAGAGAAAAAAAGAGTATTCACAATCGTAGGATTATTAACTCCAATCGCATTAAGCATTATTTTGATAACGGATAATTTTTATTTGCTCTTAATTTCGTTTTTGTTTTTAGGTTTTGTAAGCGGTTTCGGATATTTTTTCGGATTATATTACTCTTTGGCAGACCAAGAAAATTCCACTTCAAACATTGCCATAAACGAAACATTAACGGGAGCGGCGTCTTTAATAATGCCTTTTATTTTCGGATATATAGCTTCTAATATGTCTTATTTCATGGCATTTTTATTTATGACAATAGTTTCTTTAATTTGTTATTCCATAGCGATATATATTATGTGGCAGAAAAAAAGAGCGGCTATGCTTAAAGAAAAATTCAATAATATCATAAAAGGAATAGACGAAAAATATAAATCTCAATCGTAAATTCTAATTTATTTATTTCTTTTATTAAATTTATTTTGAGCAATTACGGGCGATTCGAATAAGGCTATTTTTACAGCTTCGATAACTTTATCTGCAATATCGTTGTCTATAATCTCTCTTTCGCTTTTGCTGAAAGACGATAAAACATAATCGTTAACTCTTTTGCCAAAATTTGGTCTTCCTATTCCTATTCTGATTCTAAAAAAATCCTCGCTTTGTAATTGTTCTATCAAACTTTTTATTCCGTTATGCCCTCCCGAACTTCCGCCTTTTTTTATCTTAAAAGTTTCAAAAGGTAAATCCATATCGTCATATATAACAAAAATATTTTGAGTCGAAATATTAAAAAATTTGGAAATGTAAAGAGCCGATTCTCCCGAAAGATTCATGAAAGTTTGAGGCTTAAGAAGTATATACTGCGTTTCGTTTTTTTTTACTCTTGCGTATAAAGATTTTTTTTTATTATTGTCGAAACTTACGGACAGATTTTCCGCTATTTTATCAAGCATAATAAAACCTATATTATGTCTGCTGTTTTTATATTCTTCTCCGGGATTGCCGAGTCCTATAAGCAATTTAGTCATGATATTTCTTTTTAGCCGCTTTAGGTGATTCGAATAGGGCTATGCATGCGGCGTCCACTATTTCTTCGGATATATCTTTTATTTTTCTTCTTTCCTCTTTTGTGAAAGGCGCAAGTAAAAAATCTGCCATCTCTTCGTTTTCATTAGGTTTTCCGATGCCGACTCCGATTCTTGTAAAATTGTCGCTTTTTAAAGAATCTTCTATACTTTTAATGCCGTTATGTTTGAGAGGACCTTCTCGCTCATCTTTGTCGTCATAAATTTCGTTTTCGGTTTTTGCGGGAATAACTTTAAATTCTCCTACGGGTATATTCATATCGTCATAAATAACTATAATATCGTCTACGATTATCTTCATAAAACTTGCCATATATAAAGCCGCTTCCCCCGAAAGATTCATAAATGTAAGAGGTTTTAAAAGCAGATATTCCATTTTTCCATGTCTTCCTCTTCCAAATACGGTTTTCTTTTTTCTGATATCCAAATCGACTCCGAGTTTTTTAGCCATTCTATCCAATATCATATAACCGACATTATGTCTATGATTCTTATATTCTTCTCCGGGATTGCCAAGCCCCATAACCAATTTCATCATATAGTAAATACCCAATTAAATTATGAAGCGGTAGTTTCCTCTTTTCTGTTTGCATTATCTTCGTCTTGAGTCGTAACTACTGTAACTACGGCTTTTGAAGAATCTCCCACAGGGTCAACGCCTTCGGGAAATTTAATATCGCTAATATGCAAACTGCTTCCAACTTTCAATTCGCTAACATCGACTACTAATTCTCTCGGTATGGAATCAGGAAAAGCTTTTATAGGAAGTTCGTATTCCACTTGTTCCAAAGTTCCACCTCCCAAACGAACGCCTTCGGGTATTCCTTCGATATGAATGGGAACAAAAGTTTTGATTTTTTTATTTCTGTCTATCTCGTAAAAATCTATATGAGTAATAGTTCTTTTTATGCCGTCTATTTGATAATCTTTTACCAAAACTTCTCTCGGTTTATCGTTTTCAATATCCAAAGTTATAATGGAATGCTGTCCCGCCAAAGAAAAAACCTTATAGAAATCTTTTAATCCTACCGCTACGGAATATTCTTTTCCTCTTCCGTAAAGAGAAGCCAATGCATATCCTTCGTTTCTCAATTTTTTACCGACACTTTTTGTTTTAGTGTCTCTTTGCAACGCTTTAATAGTATAATTCTCGCTCATTTTACTTTCCTTAAAAATAATTTTTCTTAAAGTTTTATTTTTTATTTATCAAACAGAACGCTTATAGACATTTCTTTATGTATATGCCTAATGGCGTCCGCAATGGCGGGAGCTATAGAAATAATCTCTATTTTATTTCCGAGTCTCTCCGTCATAACATTTAAACTATCCGTTATATAAAGTTTGTCAATTTCGCTTTCGTTAATTCTTTCATAAACATCGCCCGAACAAACGGCATGCGTTATAAATACGAATATTTTTCTCATACCCGCTTGTTTTAATGCATGCATACTTTTTATAAGAGTGCCTCCCGTGTCGATTATATCATCCACAATGATAGCGTCCTTTCCTTTAACATCTCCTATAATATTCATAACTTCGCTTTCGTTCGCTCTGTCTCTTCTTTTATCTATAATCGCTATATCTAAATTTAATGACTTTGCTATAAGTCTAGCTCTGCCTATTCCTCCTATATCGGGCGAAACTATAATAGAATTTGAAATATCCAAATCTTTTCTTATTTTCTCCAAAAATATATTTTTAGATTGCATATGGTCGACAGGTATGTCGAAAAATCCCTGAATTTGCGCCGCATGCAAATCCAAGCATAAAACTCTTCCGGCTCCAGCTTCCGCCAACAAATTTGCCACCAATTTTGCGGTTATCGGAACTCTCGGTTCGTTTTTTCTATCCTGCCTCGAATAACCGTAATACGGAATCACCGCAGTTATTCTTTTTGCGCTCGCTCTTTTCAAAGCATCTATCACGCAATAAAGCTCCATCCAATTTTCGTTGCTTGACGGTCTTCCCGTAGGTTGTATTATATATACATCCTTATTTCTAACGGGTTCTCCGACTTGAACGAAAACCTCGCCATCTGCAAATCTGCGAATTTCCATATCGCCTAATTTAAGTCCCATATTATTGACTACATCTTCGGCAAGTTTCGGATTCGCCGTGCCACTTAAAACCAGTATTTCATTTTCCATACTCATTTCTTAATCCTAAATTTTAAGCAGAAATTTTGGGGTGGGAGGATTCGAACCCCCGAATAATTGGACCAAAACCAATTGTCTTACCGCTTGACGACACCCCATTAATAGATTTAATTTAAATCTTTAAGTTTCGTAATTCTACTATAAAAAATATTTTTGTCAAGAGCGTAAATATACAAACGGTTTCCTCACCTAAATATTTATTTATATATTTATCTAAATTTACAAATAAATTTATCGTTATTTTGCCGCATTTCCCGCCACATTCAAAGCGTCCCAAGTTCTTGCAAAAGGAGGCGCATAGCATAAATCGAGCATTCCAAGTTCGTCTACGGTAAGTTCGGAATATATAGCGGCGGCTATGACATCCGCTCTTAAAACGGCTCCTCTTTTACCCATTATTTGTCCGCCCAAGATTTTTCGATTGTCAGCCGAATATACCAATTTTATATGCAAGTCTTCATAATTAGGGTAATAATGCGTATGGTCAGAATCTTTAATCATAACGGTTTTATAATTTATATTTCTTTTTTTAGCCTCTTCTTCGGTTATTCCCGTTCTTGCAAATTCCATCTCAAAAGCGAGTATGCAAGCGCTTCCCAAACTTCCCAAAAATTTTTCTTTTCCTCCAACCAAATTACTTGCAATCATTCTTCCCAATTTATTAGCTCCCGTAGCCAAAGCGTAATGATTCTGTCCGTCCAAAACTTTATCGTATATTGTAGCGCAATCTCCCGCAGCAAATATAGAATCTATATTCGTCCTTCCTTCTCTGTCTATGATTATTGCGCCTTTATCGGTTAATTTTATTTCCGTTTCTTTAGCCAAATCGCTATTGGGAATAACGCCTATCGCTACCACAACATAATCGGCGGCGTATTTTCCTTTATCGGTTATTACGGCTTTTACATTATTATTATCGTCCGCTTCGAGAGATAAAACTTTTTCATTTAAATTTAAATCGACTTTTTCTTTTATATGTTCTATCGCCAAATCGGAAAATTCCTTATCGAATTTATTTCCAAATACTCTATCCGAACGCTGTATAATAGAAACATTTTTTCCAAGATGTTTTAATGCATGAGCTATTTCAATCGCTATAAAACCGGCTCCCAATATTATGACATTTTTTATATTACTATCTTTCATTTTTTCTTTCATATCCAAAGCGTCTTTAAAATCTTTTAGTGTGGATACATTTCCTATATCGATATTTTTAATATTTGGAATAATAGCTTTTGCTCCCGTAGTTATTAAAAGGCTGTCGTATTCGTCCGCAAATTCCTCATTCGTTTCCAAATCTTTAACCAAAACCTTTTTATTTTTAGAATCTATTTTGATGACTTCGTTTTTAATTTTTAAATTTATCCCGGATTTTACGGTTTCTTCAAAAGTTCTCGCTATCATAACATTCGAATCGTCAAAAAATCCGCCGACATAATAGGGCATACCGCAAGCTCCCCAAGATACGAATTCCGTTTTTTCATATACCGTTATTTTCGCTTCTTTGTCTATTCTCCTCGCCTTTGCAGCGGCGCTCATCCCGGCTGCCACTCCGCCTATTATAATAATTTTCTTCATTTATAAAAACTCCTTAATCGACTAACCGAAATATATTTTTAATTAATTATAATTAAAGTATAATAATACAAAATAATTTGTCAATGTATTATAATTATTGTTTATTTTGAATTTTTACGGTTTTATTTTTATATAGTTATAAGATAAAATTAATTAGAAAAATAGTAAAAATATTAAAAATGGAGATAAAATTATGGACTATAATAAATATACTATAAAAGCCCAAGAATCTATAAACGAAGCTGCAAATATAGCGAACGGAGAAGACCATTCGGAAATAGGGAGCGAACATTTGCTTTTGGCTTTATTAAAACAAGAGGACGGTTTAATCAAGCCTCTTTTGGAGATAATAGGAATTCCCGTTAATTCGCTTATAGAAAAAACTCAAAAATTAGTTAATGAAAATGTTAAAGCGTATGGAGAGAATATTCAACTTCGATTATCTGCAAATGCGGGAAAAGTTTTGGCGCATGCCGAAAAAGAAGCCTCCGCTTTGAAAGACCAATATGTTTCAACCGAGCATATATTTTTAGCTTTAGTCGACTCCGAAAATAGAGCGGGTAGAATGCTTAGGGATAATAAAATAAATAAAAAAGATGTTTTGTATGCAATTAAATCTTTAAGAGGAAATCAAAATATTAACAGTCAAGACCCTGAAGCAAAAATGAAGTCTTTGGAAAAATACTGCCGTAATTTAACCGCTTTGGCTAAAGCTGAAAAAATCGACCCTGTTATCGGGCGGGACGAAGAGATAAGACGAGTTATGCAAGTTTTATCTAGAAGGACAAAAAATAATCCCGTTCTTATAGGAGAGCCGGGAGTGGGCAAAACAGCGATAGTTGAAGGACTCGCAAGAAGAATAGTATCTCAAGATGTTCCGGACGGACTAAAAAATAAAAAATTATTAGCGTTAGATTTGGGAGCGTTGGTTGCGGGAGCAAAATTCAGGGGAGAATTCGAAGAAAGATTAAAAGCGGTAATCGGCGAGATAGAAAAATCGGAAGGCGACATTATATTATTTATAGACGAACTTCATACTTTAGTCGGAGCGGGAGCTACAGAAGGAGCTATGGACGCTTCGAATCTTTTAAAACCGGCTTTGGCGAGAGGCGATTTAAGGGCAATCGGAGCTACCACATTGGATGAATACAGAAAATATATAGAAAAAGATAAAGCTCTTGAAAGAAGATTTCAACAGGTTTACTGTTCGGAACCTACGGTGGAAGATACGATAGCCATATTAAGAGGATTGAAAGACAAATATGAAGTGCATCATGGAGTTAGAATAAAAGACGAGGCTTTAGTTGCGGCTGCGGTTCTTTCAAACAGATATATAACCAACAGATTTTTACCCGATAAAGCTATAGACTTGGTTGACGAGGCGGCGAGTAAATTAAAAATAGAAATCGAAAGCCAACCTACAGAATTAGACCAACTCGAGAGGAAAATTTTACAGCTTAATATTGAAAAACAAGCGCTTTCAAATGAAGAGGATGCAGCTTCAAAGGATAGACTCGAAAAACTAAAAAAAGAATTGTCGGAAATTACGGAAGAACGGGATTTCATGAAACTTAAATGGGACAATGAAAAAAAGAGAATAGAAGAGATAAGAAAGTTAAAAGAAGAATTGGAAGAATTAAATATAAAAGAAACTCAATATACGAGAGAAGGCAATCTTGCAAAGGCTGCCGAAATTAAATATGGAAAAATTCCTGAACTTAATAAAAAATTGGAAGAGGCGAATATTGAAAATTTAAATTCTAAAGAAGAAAAAAGATTATTGAGAGAGGAAATTTCCGAAGACGATATAGCTCAAGTGATATCCGTTTGGACAGGAATTCCCGTAAGTAAAATGCTTGCAAGCGAAAAACAAAAATATTTACAATTAGAGGAAGTTTTGCATAAACGCGTTATCGGACAGGATGAAGCTATAATCTCTGTGGCGGATGCGATAAGGAGAAATAGAGCGGGGCTTTCGGACGAAAATAAACCTCTTGGAAGTTTTTTGTTTATAGGACCTACGGGAGTGGGAAAAACGGAACTTGCAAAAACTTTGGCGGATTTTCTTTTCAATGACGAAAAGGCTCTGACAAGAATCGATATGTCGGAATATATGGAAAAATTTTCGGTAAGCAGATTAATCGGAGCGCCTCCGGGATATGTGGGATATGACGAAGGCGGACAGTTAACCGAAGCGGTAAGAAGAAGACCTTATAGCGTAATCTTGTTTGACGAAATTGAAAAAGCGCATCCCGATGTTTTTAATGTTTTACTTCAAGTTTTGGACGATGGCAGATTAACGGACGGACAGGGCAGAGCGGTTGATTTCAAAAATTCTATAATAATAATGACGAGCAATTTAGGTTCGGATTTGATACTTGAAGCTAAAGATATGGACGGAATAAAAGAAAAAATAAACGAGCTTTTAAAAGTTTCTTTTCGCCCGGAATTTTTAAATAGAATAGACGAGATAATAACATTTACGAGATTAGACAAAAAATATATTGAAGCGATTGCAAAAAATCAAATTGAAAAAGTTGCCGAGAGACTCAAAGACAGAAGAATAAATTTGGAAGTTTCAAACGAGGCTTTGGAGTTTATTTCCGATGTCGGTTATGACGCTCAATTTGGCGCAAGACCTTTGAAAAGAGCGATACAGAATTATATAGAAAATCCTCTTGCAAAAGAAATTCTTGCGGGAAAATATTTTGAAGGCGACTCTATAAAAGTTGTAAAAGTTAAAGACGGTTTGGCTTTTGAAAAGTAGTATAGAATTCTTTTTTGTATCGTCAT
>CAZRYV010000073.1:4257-10291 GCA_964604385.1 uncultured Brachyspira sp. | reverse complement strand
ATTTTATAAAGTATATTCCGTTTTTAAATAAGATTTTCAATTTTAATACTTTGCATATAAAGTTGTCGTAAAAATAAATATAAAAAAATTTAGAATTAATATTTTATTAAAAATATCTCAAAGTTAAATCACACTCTTTTTATTATATATGCTAATTATTCCCCATATCCTAGAGAATAACTTTATCGATTAAAACAATTGATATAACCAATTAATTATTACAATAATTATTCTTGTTCATCAGATTCTTCCTATATAAAAATTACATCCTGCTTTCCTACATCCAGTAGGGTATCAAGACGAATCACAATATGCCCTAAGGGATTCGAACATCCTGCTTTCCTACATCCAGTAGGGTATCAAGACATTAGTATTGATAGGTTTACTATCATACTATCCTGCTTTCCTACATCCAGTAGGGTATCAAGACTGAACATCAACATCGAAGGAGGTGAGAATATCCTGCTTTCCTACATCCAGTAGGGTATCAAGACACACAAAATTACGATTACGCAAGAGGATATTATCCTGCTTTCCTACATCCAGTAGGGTATCAAGACGTCAAACAGGAACAAAAGATTTTGTATCTATCCTGCTTTCCTACATCCAGTAGGGTATCAAGACCTGATAAAAGTGAAAAAGTGACAAGCTTAAATCCTGCTTTCCTACATCCAGTAGGGTATCAAGACATATTTCATTGATTTCTTCGTTAGTAAAATATCCTGCTTTCCTACATCCAGTAGGGTATCAAGACACGACCGCATGTCATCGTTCTGCGCGTGTTATCCTGCTTTCCTACATCCAGTAGGGTATCAAGACTCAGGAACAGAAGGTTTTTCGTCTGGTTGTATCCTGCTTTCCTACATCCAGTAGGGTATCAAGACACACTTTCTTCATGTATGAATCATTATTTAATCCTGCTTTCCTACATCCAGTAGGGTATCAAGACCCCTAAATAAATAAATAAGCTAAATAAATAAATCCTGCTTTCCTACATCCAGTAGGGTATCAAGACTGCACCAGCATCGTCAGCATGATCAGTATAATCCTGCTTTCCTACATCCAGTAGGGTATCAAGACAAATGAAACTCATAAGATACTTGAATTTGAATCCTGCTTTCCTACATCCAGTAGGGTATCAAGACATCAGAAAATTTGAAGACTATTTCGATGAGATCCTGCTTTCCTACATCCAGTAGGGTATCAAGACAAAGCCATAACATATCCCTAGCACCATTTGATCCTGCTTTCCTACATCCAGTAGGGTATCAAGACTTAAAATCAAAAAATCAGAACCGAAGAATTATCCTGCTTTCCTACATCCAGTAGGGTATCAAGACAATTATGAAACATTAATAGAGAATATAAAAATCCTGCTTTCCTACATCCAGTAGGGTATCAAGACAAAGGTATCGGTTCGTCGCCGATTACTGCATCCTGCTTTCCTACATCCAGTAGGGTATCAAGACCGAATCTTCACTCCGGAACGATCCCTTTTGATCCTGCTTTCCTACATCCAGTAGGGTATCAAGACATAGAAATCTTAAATTTATTAGCTCATTAATCCTGCTTTCCTACATCCAGTAGGGTATCAAGACTTATAAATTAAAAATTTAGTCAATAAAATTATCCTGCTTTCCTACATCCAGTAGGGTATCAAGACAACAATGGGATTTGTTCCCTTCTCCAATAATCCTGCTTTCCTACATCCAGTAGGGTATCAAGACTGTTAAAATTCAATTGTACGAATAATTAAAATCCTGCTTTCCTACATCCAGTAGGGTATCAAGACTCGAGTCGACCAAAAGGCCAGCTCGATTCAATCCTGCTTTCCTACATCCAGTAGGGTATCAAGACCAGATTGGGTTAAAGGTGAAAAAATAGTATATCCTGCTTTCCTACATCCAGTAGGGTATCAAGACGAAGATTATTGCCGGGTTACCTGGAACCGGATCCTGCTTTCCTACATCCAGTAGGGTATCAAGACGATTTATGTCTACGACTGAGAAATTAAACATCCTGCTTTCCTACATCCAGTAGGGTATCAAGACAAGCCTGGTCGCAAGGCGCAGGCGTATTATATCCTGCTTTCCTACATCCAGTAGGGTATCAAGACCTAAATTCTTTATTAAACTTCAAAGTAAACATCCTGCTTTCCTACATCCAGTAGGGTATCAAGACTTACTAAACTATTCTAAATGAATACAGACAATCCTGCTTTCCTACATCCAGTAGGGTATCAAGACAATAAAGCAGCTTAATAGTAAATAATTAAAATCCTGCTTTCCTACATCCAGTAGGGTATCAAGACTTTCCTCGAACATGTTTATGAGAACGAAGGATCCTGCTTTCCTACATCCAGTAGGGTATCAAGACTTTTACGCGCTCCTACCATGACGCACCAAAATCCTGCTTTCCTACATCCAGTAGGGTATCAAGACCATATGGTATGGAATTCGAAACGGGTTTAAATCCTGCTTTCCTACATCCAGTAGGGTATCAAGACTATGCGTTTGTAACTACTTCAAGTGTATTTATCCTGCTTTCCTACATCCAGTAGGGTATCAAGACATAACTGCAGATACGCAAGTTTCCGCTCCAATCCTGCTTTCCTACATCCAGTAGGGTATCAAGACTACCGTGATAACAACGGACATATTATAGATATCCTGCTTTCCTACATCCAGTAGGGTATCAAGACAAGATTTATGTCTATACAAGAAAGAATTAAATCCTGCTTTCCTACATCCAGTAGGGTATCAAGACTTATTAAATATAACTTGCTTACTAACGAAATATCCTGCTTTCCTACATCCAGTAGGGTATCAAGACAGGTGAAACAATGATGGAAACCATTTCGCTATCCTGCTTTCCTACATCCAGTAGGGTATCAAGACATCAATAGGGCGGGGCAGTGGAAGATTATTATCCTGCTTTCCTACATCCAGTAGGGTATCAAGACCAGAACTTTGTAAAGATGTTGTTTGTTTAGATCCTGCTTTCCTACATCCAGTAGGGTATCAAGACATCATCTCGCCATTCTATTGGAATGTTTAAATCCTGCTTTCCTACATCCAGTAGGGTATCAAGACATATCATTTTTACATATAGCAGATTTTAAATCCTGCTTTCCTACATCCAGTAGGGTATCAAGACTTAGAAAACGGCGAAGCTGGCATCGCCAATATCCTGCTTTCCTACATCCAGTAGGGTATCAAGACAAGAAATTGATTATCTTTAACATATATGAATCCTGCTTTCCTACATCCAGTAGGGTATCAAGACATAATAGAATAGATTTAATTTTTAATAACTATCCTGCTTTCCTACATCCAGTAGGGTATCAAGACTTCTAGCTTGATAAGTTCTATTTCTTACAATCCTGCTTTCCTACATCCAGTAGGGTATCAAGACCATACTAAACATAAATAGAAAGCAAGACTTATATATAGTATAACATTTATTATATTTTGTCAATTTTGCATATAAAAATTTGATTTTTGTATGCAAAATTCAATATTATTATACTAATATTGAAATATATTTAAAAATATATTTTTCTAAAAAAATCTTAAATTTTGTCAAATATTAATAATTAAAATTGTTTTTTTTAAATTATTGATATTTAAATAAAAAATGTTAGAATTATTTTGTATTATTTTTAGGATTTATTTATGGGATGGAGAATCATTATAATAGAAAATAAAGGAAAACTATATCTAAAAAATAAGCAGCTTATATTAGAAACAGAAAATAAAAATAAATCTATTCCAATAGAAGATATTGATTTTATAATATTAGATAACAGACAAATAACTATAACTCATCCTCTTATGAACGAATTAGTTCAAAATTGTGTATTATTAATGACTACGAATGAAAAACATGAAATTAGTGGTATATTATTTTCTTATTGGAATCAGTATAGAAAATTAGAAATATTAAATAAACAAATTGATATTTCAGCCCCGTTAAAAAAACAATTATGGAAAAAGATTATAGAACAAAAAATATTAAATCAATCTTTAGTTTTAAAAAAATATTTTATTAATAAATACGAACATTTAATTGAATATTCAAAAAAAGTAAAATCTGGCGATTCGTCAAATTTGGAAGCAATATCATCCGCTTTTTATTTCAATGCTTTATTTTCATGCGAGAATTACAAATTTGTCAGACAAGATTTCAAATGTAGAAAAGTATCGACTTTAAATGCTGCTTTAAATTACACATATTCGATAGTGCGCTCTATAATTATTAAATACACAGTAGGAACAGGATTTATACCTTATTTGGGAATATTTCATAAATCAAAAACAAATTCATTTAATCTAGCGGACGACTTAATGGAATCTTTTAGACCGATAGCGGACTTTCATGTTTATAAATATAAAGATAAATTAAAAGAAAATAATTTTAACAGATTAGACAAAAATATGAGAAAAGAGATGCAAAAAATATATTTATACGAATTGCTTGTAGACGGTAAATGGACGAGATTTTCAGCGGCTTGCCGAATAATTACTTTCTCTCTTTTGAACGCCATTAATGAAAATAATTGCAATAATTTGTTATGTCCTTTAGATTGGAGAATAAATATTTGATACTTTTAATATTTTTTGATTTGCCTACTAAAACAAAATATCAGAAAAAAACAGCGTCAAAATTTAGAGCGCATTTGTTAAAAGACGGTTTTTTCATGATTCAATTTTCAGTATATGCCCGAATCTCTAAAAATTATGCTTTGCTTGAAAAACATATAAACAGAATAAATAAATATTTGCCAGATTCCGGTTCGGTTAAAACTTTGATTATAAGTAAAGAACAATATGATTCTATGAATGAGTTAATAAAGACAACGGAATATAATTTAGAAAAAGATTATAGAAATTCAAATCAAATTATTTATTTATAATTTTTTATTGATTTTTTAAATTAAAAATGTTATTATAAAATATATTTTCAGATAATGGAGCAATAATATGAGAAACAATAATAATTCTAAAAAAAACAATTATCAACCAATATACTATTTATCTTATTTCTTAACTGATAATGAAAATAAAGATAAAAACAAAGATAAAAATAAAATTAAAAAATATTTAACCCCGTTATTAACTTTTATTACAGAAAATCAAAATTTTCATGAAAATAATACTACATTAAATAAAACTTTTTCTATTATCATAAAGAATAACTATAACAAATTACCCGTAGAATTTAAAGAAAAATATATTAAACTAGAAAACCCTTCTGTCCTTAAAGAACAAAAGTATTTGGAAGAGAAAATAAATAAATCTTTTAACGAGGCTAAAAGATTTTTAAGATATTTTAGAAATATTATGATTCATAAAAATGTAAAAGAAGATACTTTTTCAAGATGTGAATTCAATGATTTTGACGGAGAATTATTTTCATTTTTAAGGATATATTTAGAATCTAAATGTGAGTTTAACCAAAACAAAAAGGAAATTTTAGATAAAAAAAACCTTTCTTTAGATAAAATTAAAGATGAAGAAAGTTATATTGATAAAGTTTTAAAAGTATCCCACAATGAAATGAAAGAAAATGTTAAGAATGTTCCATTTATATATGCTTTAATGATATTAGCAATGTTTACTGAAAGCAAATATATTAAAGAAATTTTAGATTTGATAAAGGTAAAAAAGTTTATAAAAGATATCGTGTCTTCTTTTTCTTTAAGAGGCGGCTATAAAACTTTAGTTCCCGGTGTTGTTATTGAAGACGATGAATTATATCTTAAACAGTTGGATATATCAGAACAAATAAATAAGGAAACTTATGATACAGGAAAAAGAATCATAAAAAATTTGGATTATTTTAATATTGTTAAAGAAAATGCAAGCGATAATTCTCAAACAACACTTTATAAAAATATAATTAAACTTTATGGATATGGAAATAGTTTCCCTAAAATAGAGGAGTTTGAAGGCTTAGTAAGAGAATTTAAAGCCAAAGAAATTGCCGAATCTAATAAAAGTAAGAAAAAAGGAATTGAAGAATATAACGAAAA
>CAZRYV010000073.1:1915-4157 GCA_964604385.1 uncultured Brachyspira sp. | reverse complement strand
CTGGAAATGCTATTATATGGCTTGAACCAAATGATAATGTAAAATTTGATTTGAGAAAGAAAGTTAAACCTTCTAAAAACGGTATGAATTCTATATATAAAATAGTTTATAATAATAAAGAAAATGCTGATAGATTTAGTTTAAATAGGCATAATTTAATAGCTTTACTTACTTCAATTATTATTAAGGAAGATTTTGATGAGGAAGGTTTTGAATATTTAAAAAATACGGCGACTAGCAATATAAAAGCAAAAGTGGGTAATAATACAAATGATTTAGCTAAAGATTTAAAAAATAAAATTCCAAATTGGAATAGATTTAAACAAGCTTCATTAGTGGTAAAAACTGTTAGAAAATCTATAATTGGAGATATACATCTTCACAATATAGATAGCGTATCTTTCTATCAAGGGTTTATGAGAATTTTATATAGACTTGAAATAGGCAATATTTATGATGATGCGATGGAAATTATAAATGCTTACGGTATACCTGATAAAAATATTTCCGAAGAGATAAGAAAATTATTACGCTATGATAATTTGAAAGATATGGCTTTATCTTCGGCAGATATTTTGGTAAAACTTAAAAATAAAAAATCACAGAAAACAACATTTGCTTCATTTAAAACTTGGTCAAAATACGCTTTCTTGCCTATAAATAATAAAAATGAAAAAATTTATTCTTTATTAGGTTGGGAAAATATTAAAAATGATTTACTAAATAATAATGAAAAAGTTGATGTATTTGAAATATTATTAGCTTACTTTAAGAAAGAAGGTATATCTCTTCCTCCCATAGTAAATATATACAATAACTATATTAAACAAAACGAAATTAAATATTATCGCGAGAAAGAAATAAGAAATATTATATCCGAAGAGATGATACTAAACCTTATATCTTATCGATACTTTAAAAAGATAATTGAAGATAATAAAAAAGATTATTTTTATTTTGAAAGTTATAAAGATGAAAAAGACAATAGCCCTTTAAAATTTAATATGGTATGGAATTTAAATCCACAAATTAAAATTAAATTTAAAGACTATATGAAAAGAGATGTAAGACAAGCTTTAGAGTGGATATTCGACAGTAATAGAATAAAAAGAGAAGGTAAAATAAAAGGGAAGGAAGACTTGCAAAAATGTTTAGATATATGTTTGTCAAGTTATAATATAATAATAAATCATTATATTTTGAAAAGTAAATGTCCAAAACCTACCTCAATAAGAAAAGATAATATTCTAAACGAAGATAACATTAAAGATATTGTAAATGTTTTAAGATGGGGACAAAAAGAATTATTATATTTTATTTGTAATATAGAGGTTAATATAATATATATTTTATATAGAACATTAGGCGAAGTTCAAATGGATAATTTGAAAGAAAAAGAAAATTATTTCAATTTTTATAAGTTAATAGAGACATATAATCAAAATATAGAAAAGATAAATCTAAATGAAGATTTTAAAAATAAGAATAAACTTAATGATGAGTTAATGGTAAAATTAAACATGGTAAGAAATATGCTAGCGCATGGTAGATTGAAAGACAAATATTATTCAAACATGGAAACAAAAAATAAATACGAATGTATTGATTATTCATCAGTTATCTATATATTAGACATGTCGCTTAAAGCTATTTTTGATAAGAAGTTAGAAGACTACTATACAAATAAAAATAAGGTAAATAAAAATGTCAAATAAAAATATTATATTTAATAATGATATTTTAGGTAATATAAATAAGTCTAATATTTATAATCTTTATGTAGACGAAAGTGCAACTATAAAAAATAAGGACGCTAATTATAAAGTAGATAATTTTTTTATTGTAGGTGGATATTTAGTAAAAAGTATAGAACCACTAAAATGGAAAAAAAAGTTAAAAGATAAATTAAATGAATTAATTAAAGATTATAATATTCCAAATAATGAAAATGGAGAAAATTTAATATATCATAGAACTGAATTAAAAAGATTTGATTCTGAGTTATCAAAAAATATTACAAATGTTCTTTTTGATTATATTTATAAAGATAATGCAAAATTTGTTTATATGTATGATAATAACACAGATAATATATATTCTACAAAATATTATTATATAAATTTTATAGCTCTTTTAGTAGTAAAAACATTAATTAAAATAATAGAAGAAAACAAATATTTAGGAAATAATAAAATAATATTAAATGTAATATATGCTTCAAGGTTAGATGTAACTAAAGATA
>CAZRYV010000073.1:0-1815 GCA_964604385.1 uncultured Brachyspira sp. | reverse complement strand
AATAAAATAATATTAAATGTAATATATGCTTCAAGGTTAGATGTAACTAAAGATATAAAAAAAAATATAGAAAAATGGGAAATAAATGATGGAATTATGGAAAATATAGAAAAATTAAAAATTAAATACGGGCTATTAAATAATAATATAGAAATAAATTTATCATGCAAAATAGCTAAACATACTCCAGAATTAGTAGTTGCAGATTATTTTTGTAACTGGCTTTATGGATATTATAAAAACGGTAAGAAAAACATGACTATTCCAAAAGAAAATATATTATTAGAGATTCCATATAGCACATTTGATAACGATATAGAAATTTATCTTGATAAGAAAGATTATTATTATATTATAAATAAATATATATTTTATAAAAAAATTTCTAAATCTAAGTTAAAAAATAAGGAATATGCAAATTTTTATATAGAAAAAATAGAAAACTACATTAAAAATGATAAACATAGTAAAAGAGATAGATATTTAATTATTGCTCTAAAATCTTTATTAGAAAATATAGAATACGAATCTAATTCTTTGCATAGCTATAATAATATAATAGATACTTATAATATATTGATAGAATTTTTTAGACAATTTATCGAAAAAGATTTATTAAATGCGATAATATTTACCATAAATACGGAAAAATTATCTGTATATAATCACACCGAAGATTATAACAATGCTTTAAAAGTAATAGAAGAAAATAATAATTTTATAAATTATATTGTTGAAAACTCATATTTTAAAGATAGATTAATCCTATTTGGAAATTTATCATCCGTTTTTCATTGGCATAAGTATAATCCCTTAAAATCTATAGAATTAATTAAAGAAAATTTATCTATTTTTAAAAGTAAATATTCTTCAGATTTTAAAGAAGAAATAGCTAAATTATATGGAACATTAGGACAGGCTTATATTATTAATTATTATATTACAAATAATGAAGAGGAATTAATAGAGGCAGAAAATTATTTTAATGAATCCGTTAATATTTTGTTATCTATTAGTAGTAAAGAAGTTTTAAGGGAATATAATTATTTAATGTTATTATATATTATTAAAAATAATGAAGATAAATTTATTGAGTATCTATCTAAGTATTTAAATTTATTTAATAATAATCGTTCAATAGGAACCATAGATTTAGTAGATTTATATATAAAAAATGAAAAAGAAAGAGATAAATCGTATAAATATTTTATAATCAGACTTTTGAAATATTGTAATTCTTTCAATACAAATAATAGTAAAAAAATATCAGATATTGTAATTTCTAATCAAAACAATTTTATATTAAACAAAAGAGAAGAAATTGTAGAGGATATAGATATAAAAAAAGAATATTCTTTATTATGTTATAAAAATAGTATAGTAAAGAATTATATAAATGATTGTCATAAATTTATGGAAAATCAAACGGGATATTTCAACGATATGAGAAGATTATCGTTATATATTATAGAAATTCTTATGGATAATGATTCTAACTTTAATGAAGCTATAAGAATAATCGAATATTTGTCATCCGTTTCTGAAGGTTATCAACAAACATTTTCTTCTCTTTTAGAGGAGAGTAAAAATAATAATTTAAATAAAAAAGATTGGGCTTTAAAAGTTAGAAATAAACTATATATGTAAATATTTAAATTTTATATAATTTAAAATCCACTATGGTTAGATTTATTCTATAGAATTTTATAGCGATAGAAACAATGCAAACGATAAACGCAATAGCATTTACATTCCAATACGGTTAGATTAAAAATCAAATTCCAAAGGATTTAGTCCCGTTCTTTCATCATTATT